>JANNQQ010000276.1:0-1522 GCA_031400835.1 Actinomycetes bacterium
GATTCCACCCCATCACTCGGGGCTTCGCCCATCCGGTCAGGCGCTGTGACTTCGGCGCCTTGCGCCGCTGCGGGGGGCTGAGTCCGACGGAATGACATCTCAGTAACGAACCGCTGCTCGGACTCGGTGACGAACCGTTCAGCTTCAGTGACGAACCCGAGGGAGCGGGCGCGGCGCTGAGCACTATCAAGTGCCTGCTCGCTTGTGCGGACGTCGGCGAAGCCGAGCGGATGCCGCTCGTCGTGCTCGATCTCCGCCGCGCTCGCGCGGGGAGTCTCGGAGGGGTCATGCATAGGCGATTTCGGGTACATAGCGGCTCAGCTCCCAGCCACCCGCAACCCGCCACCCAGCGTGGGTGACAGGGCAGATGCGCCGTCGGTGGGCATGGACGGGATCGAGACACCAGCGCGCTCAAGCGCAGAGAGAAGTGCCTCCGGACGACTTGTGCGACCCATTGCCTCGGGGACGGTGATGACGCGCTTCTGGATGAGCTCCGTCAGCGACTGCTCCATCGTCTGCATTCCGCGGCGAGTACCGGTTTGCATGTACGAGTAGACCTGTTCGATCTTTCCCTGCCGGACGAGGTTGCGAATCGCGTCGTCCATGAACAGGATCTCAAGGGCGCACGCTCGTCCTGAACCATCGGCCTTTGGAACCAGGGTCTGCGTCACAACCCCCTGGAGGGAGTTTGCAAGCTGCATCCGCACCTGATCCTGCTGGCCGGCCGGAAAGACGTCGATGATCCGGTCGATCGTGCTGGGTGCACTCTGAGTGTGAAGCGTCGCGAACACAAGATGCCCGGTCTCTGCGGCGGTGAGCGCGGTCGAGATGGTTTCGAGGTCGCGCATTTCGCCGAGAAGAATCACGTCGGGGTCCTGACGGAGGGCACCGCGAAGCGCATCGGCAAACCCGGTCGCGTCAATCCCGATCTCGCGCTGATTGACGATGCAGCGCTTGTGCTGATGCAGAAACTCGATCGGATCCTCGATCGTGATGATGTGATCGGTACGGACGCGGTTGATCTCATCGATCATCGCGGCCAGTGAGGTCGACTTGCCCGAGCCGGTTGGCCCGGTAAAGAGAACGAGGCCACGCGGCTTTGAGGTGAACTCGTGGAGGCTCGAGGGAAGTCCAAGCTCCTCAATCGAGCGAATATCGGTGGGGATCGTGCGGAACGCAGCCGCTAGCGCCTCACGCTGGTAGTAGGCATTGACCCGGAAGCGGGCGAGCCCCCGAAGCCCGTATGCAAAGTCGAGCTGGCGTTTGAGCTCAAGGTTTTTCTGCTGCTCGGTGGTCGTGACGCGATAGATCAACGTGCGCGTCGTCTCGGGCTCAAGCTTCGGAAACTCATCGAGCAGCTCAATGTGTCCGTGGACACGAATCGCAGGCACGGAGCCGGCTGTGAGGTGCAGATCCGAGGCACCGAGCTCGACGGCGCGCTCAAGGAGCACGTCAACGGAGAGCATCGTTTCGGAGGTGGGGGTGGCGGTCTCCACGAGGCCGTCTATCGGCAAGGGAATCG
>JANNQQ010000277.1:0-5429 GCA_031400835.1 Actinomycetes bacterium
CCCGATCTCGACTCGATTCTCTACGCCCTCGCGGGCCTCAACGACACCAAGCGTGGGTGGGGAAGAACGGGTGAGACCTGGCGCACGCTCGAAGCAGCGAAGGAGTGGGGCGGTGAAGGCTGGTTTCTCCTCGGAGACCTCGACCTTGGCCTGCATCTCGTGCGGACACAAGCGATTCGTGCAGGCGAACCGCTTTCGGCGGTCACGCAGCGACTCGTTGCTACCGCGGGCCTCGAAGCCACGATTCTGCCCGCGACGAATGACCGCCTCCGAACGCATGTCGTGACGCCTGCTGGTCGTTTTGCGTTCCAGGAGTGGTTCGTCGCGCGGCAGCACGCGGACGAGGTTGATTCGATCGACATTGTTGGTTCCGAGCAGGTGACGCCGGCGCCCGGGGTCGTCGAGGCGATCGCTGCCGCCGACCTTCTCGTGATTGCACCCAGCAACCCATACGTTTCAATCGGGCCAATCCTCTCCGTCCCCGAGATCCGCTCTGCCCTCACAACACGTGAGGCACCGTGCATCGCGGTGAGCCCGCTGATCGGTGGCCGTGCGGTGAGGGGGCCCGTCGACCGTATGCTCATGCGCATGGCTGGCGGCACCACACCAGCGCACGTCGCGGCCTGTTACGACGGGCTGATCGACATGCTCGCAATCGACCGCGCGGACGCTCCAGCGAAGGCCGGCGTTCCATTGCTTGCTGCCGACACATTGATGACCGACCGCGATACCGCTCGGCGACTTGCCCACATCGTTCTCGAGGGAGCCTCGTGAAGGTCGCTCTGATCGGCGGGACTGGCGGCTTCGGCATGGCGCTCGCAAAGCGCCTTGTCGTGGCAGGGTACGAGGTCGTGATCGGCTCGCGCGATGCCGAGCGTGCGGCAGCCGCCGCGAGCGAAGTGGGTGCTACCGGAGCGACCAATGGGGATGCCGCGCGCATGGCGGATCTCGTCGTCCTGGCGACAAAGGCCGACGCAACGCTCGAAACAGCGCACGCGTTGCGCGAGGCGATCGGCACCACCCCTGTCCTGTCCGTTGCTGCCGAGCTCACATTCACAAAGGCGGGCGTCTTCCCCACTCCTGAAGCGACGTCGATCGCCGAAAGACTTCAGGAGATCCTCGCCGGCCCGGTGGTTGCAGGGCTCCACTCACTTGCAGCGTCCAATCTCGGCGCCGACGAGGCACCCGAGGAAGACGCGCTCGTTTGTGGCGACGACGCAGCCGCCAAGGCAATCGCGCTCGACATCGCCGAGCGCATCACTGCGGGACGAGCGATCGACTGCGGCCCGCTCGCCAGCGCCCGTGCGCTCGAGGGTCTGACAGCAATCATCATCAACGTGAACAAGCGCTACCGCGCGCATGCAGGCGTCGTCCTCACTGGTCTGCCCGATTCGGGGCCAATCATCTAGTGGCCGCGGGATACTCGGAGGTGAGAGTGATTCCGCTCGAGGGGATACCCGAACTCCGCGATGGAGACGATCTCGGAGCTCTGCTCGCCGAAGCCGCCGCGCGCGCAGGAGGGATCGTCGATGGCGATGTGGTCGTTGTCGCGCAGAAGGCCGTTTCGAAGGTCGAGGGTAGGGTCGTCTCCCTCGATGATGTGGAGCCCTCGTCCCGGGCTGTCGAGCTTGCCGGCGCGGAAGGCGATCCCCGACATGTCGAGTGGATCCTTCGCGAATCACATGAGGTCGTCCGATCGCGGCCGCCCCTCGTGATCGCCGAAACGCACCATGGGTTCGTGTGCGCTTCAGCTGGGGTGGACGCCTCGAACGCACGCGGTGACGGAACGCTGGTGCTGCTACCCGTCGATCCTGACGCCTCTGCGAGGGGGTTGCGCAAACGCTTAGGCGAGCTCACGCAAAGCACGGTGGGCGTGATCGTCAGCGACTCGTTCGGTCGAGCCTGGCGACAAGGAACGACCGATGTTGCCCTCGGAGTGGCAGGGCTTGCTCCGATCCTCGATCTGCGTGGGTCCGTCGACGGCGCCGGTCGCGAGCTTGTCGCGACCCAGATCGCCGTCGCCGACGAGATCGCAGGGGCGGCAGAGCTCGTGATGGGTAAGACCCGGCAAGTGCCCGCTGCAATAGTGCGGGGAGTCGACGCTACCGGTACGGGGAGTGGGGCCGATCTTGTGATGCCGAAGGAGCGTGATCTCTTCCGATGAGCACCCTCACTACCTCCGAGCAGGCGGTCGTCGATGGCGTGGCCGAACGATCCGATGAGCTTGTCGAACTGGCGAGTGACCTCATCCGGTTTGACACCACGGCCCGCAGCCCGGGGGATCCCGCTCGCGATGAGCGCGATCTCCAGGAGCACATCGCTGGTCGGCTCGCTCGCCTCGGTGCGACGATCGATCTCTTTGAGCCAACGGCTCCGGAGATGGCAGGAAAGCCTCTCGTGCCGTCTGGGCTCGATTTCGTGGGGCGCCCCCAGCTCATCGCCACGCTCCCGGGCGCCGGAGGCGGGCGCAGTCTCGTCTTCAACGGGCACATCGATGTTGTGCCGGCGAATGCGGACGAAGGTTGGACGAGCCCGCCATTCAGCCCGGAGGTTCGCGACGGTTTGCTCTACGGCAGGGGCGCGTGCGACATGAAGGGCGGGGTGGCGGCGATGGTGGTCGCCGTGGAAGTCCTCTCGTCCGCGGGGCTCGCGGGTGACCTGATCGTCGCAACAAACACGGATGAGGAATCGTCGGGTGCCGGCGGTATGGCGCTCGTGGAACGCGGTCTCAAGGCCGACGCGGCGATCGTCGCTGAGCCGACGGCATTGAAGATCTGGACCTGCTGCCGCGGGTCGAGCTATGCAACGGTCACCATCCCCGGCCGGTCGGGACATGCCGAGAAACCGCATCCCCACTGGCGTGAGGGTGGCGTTGTGAACGCGATCGACAAGGCGCGCGTTGTGCTTGACGCGCTCGATGCGCTGAGCGCTCACTGGGCCAAGGATCCAATGCTTGTCCACCCGATCCTCTCGCGACCCGACGTGGTGGCAACCGTGATGCAGGCAGGGAGCTGGGCCGTGACGATCCCCAACTCATGCAGCATCGTCCTTGGTGCGTACTACCTCCCGGTGCAGGCATCGGCCGAGCCGCCGTCAAGTCGCGTTGAGCAAGAGGTCGCCGACTGGATCCTCGAGTACTGCGCCGAACACGACGACTGGCTCGCGGCCAACCCGCCCGAGGTCTCGTGGGACCATGCCGCCGTCATGCCATTCGAGGTACCGACGGAGTCACCGATCGTCGCTACAGCCCACGGCGCGCTTGAGGCAGTCGGCATCGTCCCGGTTCTGTCTGGGCTCGATAGCTGGTTCGATGCAGCGACGTTGACCACGTTCGGAGGTATCCCTGCGATTGGGCTTGGGCCGACGGGTCTCGGTCGCGGCACCGCCTCGGTTGGGCATGCGGTCGACGAGCACGTGCCTATCGACAGCCTGGTTCGTACCGCGCAGACCCTTGCAGTAGCAGCGATGCGCTTCTGCGGAACACCCGTCTGAGCTGTCCCCGGCAGAGTGCAGGGGTACACTTCGGGGATGCGGAAGTATGCGATCTGGGGCACCTCGACGTCGCCCGGACATCAAGGCTGGGTTGAGTCTGTCGGAGCCAGGTTCGAGAGCGACGGGTTTGAGAGGGTCGATGACATCGCCGATGCTGACTTCGTTCTCAACATGTTTGACGCGGAGGATCCGAAGGCGTTCCGTCGCAACTCGCGGGGGACCTATTCTGCGTCGTTCTACGAGCTCGATGCGGTGCCCGATGACGTCTTGAAGGCGAGCTACCCGATGCTGGTGCGGACACTTGCGAACGTCGTCGTGCTCCATGTTCCGGGTAGCGGCGTCTGGTTCACGACGATGGAGCGCGGTACCTATGCGATCTCAGACGATCCTGCGGAGGTTTTTGAGCGCCTCGCCCCGCTAGCGAAATCCAAGCTCGTGATCGACAACGAGTTCATCGCGGATCTCGAGCCCGAGCTGTGGGACGGCGACGAGGTCACCGAGGACATCGCTGCGGCCGGCAAGCGCATGCAGGAGCTCGACCTGCTTCCTGCTCCCTTCCCGGTCCATGAGTTCTTGAACGAGCGCGATCTGCGCCATGTAATGCGGCTCTACCAGGTCGGCGGACTCTCGTATGGGAATCTCTCAGCGCGAAAGGACGCAACGCGCTTCTGGATGAGTGCGAGTGGCGTCGATAAGTCGCAGCTCGAGGTTGCAGGGCGCGACATTCTTCTCGTCACCGGCTACGACGAGCCAAACGCACGAATGCGCATCAGCGTGCCGCCCGGGATCGAACCACGCCGGGTGTCGGTCGATGCAATCGAGCATTGGATGATCTACCAGGCACATCCCGACGTCGGCGCCATCCTCCACGTGCACGCCTGGATGGCCGAGATTGCCGCGACCGACATCAACTATCCCTGTGGGACGCAGGAGCTGGCCGAGTCGGTCGCCGAGTTGATCGCCCGCGAATCCGACCCTGCGCATGCAGTCATCGGTCTTCGCAACCACGGCCTTACGGCGACGGGCGACAGCCTTGCCGAGATCCTCGATCGCATCGAGTCGAAGGTCTTGCGCCAAGTCCCGATGACGTAGACCCGTCTACCCAGTCCGCCAGTCCAGACTTCAGTCTGCACTGGATGACCAGGAGCGCGGCAACGTCGAAACGGCACCGAAGTCCACTTCCTACTGTGCAGACCCAGGTCTGGACTGTCCTACTGTGCAGACCCAGGTCTGGAATGTCCTACTGTGCAGACCCAGGTCTGGACTCGGCCTTGCTGTTCCACAGGGCAATCGCACATACCGTCCCAATCGCGCAAAAGGCGACCAGCGACAGGTACGGGATGGTCGCAAACCCGAGCGCCCGGAACCAGATGACGTGACAGAGCGAGCCTGCTTTGCAAAAGGCGGCCTGCTCCGGAAACCACTCGAGCTGGTAGTGGTAGAGCGCTACGGCAGCGCCGATGACCGACAACACAAGGCCGGTGATCGCAGCTCCGCGATCTCGGCGTAGCGCCGCGATTCCGAGCACGACCACGAGCGGGTACATCGCGATTCGCTGGTACCAGCAGAGCGGGCAAGGCGTGTAGTTCGCGATCTCCGAGAAGTAGAGGCTGCCCCCCATCGCGAAGGCCGCGATGCTGGCTCCAACCCACAACTCGAGCCCCGCCAACGAGCCGGCAATCCCGGCGAACCAGGGCCGCCCAGCCAGCTGAGCGAGAGCCGCAATCGCAACCACGGCCACCAACGCGATCAGCACGATCGATGCGAGCGCGTAGAAGTTCTGGACGACCTCCGTCATCCGTACACCTCGCCCGCCGTAATCACGTCCCTACCCCTGAAGGGCATCGTCAAGGATGGGCACGAACGACTCGATGCCGAACGAAGGCGGCTGCACCTCGTAGGGCACGCCGTCCCCAATCTGAACGAAGAACCAAGGG
>JANNQQ010000278.1:0-11284 GCA_031400835.1 Actinomycetes bacterium
TGCTCGAAAGCGCCTCTGAGCGTTCGCTTGCGCGGCGTCACCCCGTTCAGCTATCATCCAGTGTTCCGCCGAGCCTTTGGTTCTTACCCCTGCCCGTCTTCGAGCTAGCACGCCGTAAGGGAGGCTGTACTTGAGCAGCACCGCCGTCGCGCCCCGCGCGCGCAAGACTTTTTCGCGTCTGAAGCACGTCCTTGACCTCCCCAATCTGATCGACATCCAGCGAACGTCGTTCGACTGGTTCCTCAGTGAAGGACTGCGCGAGACGATCGACGACATCTCGCCGATCGAGGACTACACCGGAACGCTCGCTGTTGAGTTTGGCGAGTACGCGTTTGGTGACCCTGCCCACACGATCTCGGAGTGCCGTGAGAAGGACCTGACGTACCAGGCCCCGCTCTCAATGACGGTGCGGTTCGTCAATACCGAGACCGGCGAGATCCGCGAGCAGCGGGTCTTCATGGGTGACTTCCCGATGATGACGACGAACGGGACGTTCATCATCAACGGCACCGAGCGCGTGATTGTCACGCAGCTCGTCCGCTCGCCGGGCGCCTATCTCATGGAGCCGAAGGACGCGACGAAGCAGGTGTTCACCGCGAACCTGATGCCGTCGCGCGGATCGTGGCTCGAGCTCGAGATTGACAAGAAGGGCATCGTCTACGCCCGCATCGACCGTAAGCGCAAGCTGCCGATCACGACGCTGCTCCGCGCGCTACCGGCAGAGGACCCGACGACAGGTTTCGTGCTCGACACAAGCACGGACGAGGCCATTCTCGCGCTCTTCGACGAGTCGACGCGTATCTACATCCAGAACACGCTCGACAAGGACACCTCGACACGCGAGGAAGAGGCGTTGATCGAAGTGTTCAAGAAGCAGCGGCCGGGTGAGCCCCCGACCCTCGACAACGCACGGAACCTGCTCCGCGCACTGTTCTTCGATGCCAAGCGGTACGACCTCACGAAGGTTGGTCGCTACAAGCTCAATATGCGGCTCGAGGTGGGTGTCCCCGAGGACACGCGCGTTCTCACGACCGAGGACATCCTCGCCCTTGTACGCCGTCTCGTTGCGATGCCGGCTCGGCTCGGAGTGCCGGAGGAGTCGAAGGACTTTGCCGCCGAGGCGGCCATCCTCGGTCGCGAGCCGATCCGTGCCGAGCTCGACGAGTACGAGCACTTCGGTAACCGTCGACTGCGCACCACCGGTGAGTTGATCCAGGAGGCGTTCCGGGTCGGTCTCTACCGGATGGAGCGTGTCGTCCGTGAGCGGATGACGACGGAAGACGTCGACACCATTACGCCGCAGACGATCATCAACATTCGGCCAGTCGTCGCAGCGCTCAAGGAGTTCTTCGGCTCCTCGCAGCTCTCGCAGTTCATGGACCAGACGAACTCGCTGGCCGGGCTCACTCATCGCCGTCGCCTCAGCGCCCTCGGCGCGGGCGGGCTTACGCGCGAGCGGGCGCCGATCGAGGTGCGCGACGTCCATCCCACCCACTACGGCCGCATGTGCCCGATCGAGACCCCGGAGGGACCGAACATCGGTCTTATCGGCTCACTCGCATCGTTCGCAACCGTGTCGCAGTTCGGCTTCATCCAGACGCCTTACCGGGTCGCGAAGAACGGCAAGGTCAGCGACGAAATCATCTACCTCGACGCATCGGAGGAAGCAAAGTTCACGATCGCTCAGGCATCCGAGGCGCTTGACGACAAGACCGGCAAGTTCGTCAACGAGAAGGTGCTGTGTCGCTCGGCGCTCGGTGAGGCCGTGATCGCACGCGCAGGTGACGTTGAGTTCATGGACGTCTCCCCGGCCCAGATCGTCTCGGTCGCGACCGCGCTGATTCCGTTCCTTGAGCACAACGACGCGAACCGGGCGCTCATGGGAGCGAACATGCAGCGGCAGGCAGTACCGCTCATGATCCCGCAGGCACCCCTCGTCGGCACCGGGCTCGAGTACCGAGCAGCGATCGACACGGGCGATGTCGTGCTCTCGCGCACCGACGGCACCGTGATCGACGTCGACGCCGAGAAGATCGTGGTCGAAGGTAAAGGAACCCGTGAGGAGTACTTGCTCACGAAGTTCATGCGTTCGAACCAGGGCACGCTCATCCACCAGAAGCCGGTCGTAAAGCTCGGCGACAAGGTTGGTAAGGGCTCAGTCCTTGCGGACGGGTCGTCCACAGACGGCGGCGAGCTTGCGCTTGGCGCAAACCTGCTCGTAGCGTTCATGCCGTTCGAGGGCTACAACTTCGAGGACGCCATCGTCCTCTCGGAGCGGCTCGTCAAGGACGACGTACTCAGCTCGATCCATATCCACGAGTACGAGATCGACGCACGCTCGACCAAGCTCGGCGACGAGGAGATCACCCGCGACATTCCGAACCGCTCGGAGGAGTCGCTCGCGAACCTCGACGAGCGTGGTGTCGTGCGTATCGGTGCTGAGGTCGGTTCTGGCGATCTGCTCGTCGGCAAGGTGACACCGAAGGGTGAGACCGAGCTGACCGCCGAGGAGAAGCTGATCCGGGCAATCTTCAAGGAGAAGGCGCGCGAGGTGCGCGACACATCGCTCAAGGTTCCGCACGGTGAGGGCGGCAAGGTCATCGGTGTGCAGACATTCGCCCGCGAGGGTGGCGACGATCTCTCGCCCGGCGTCAATGAGCTCGTTCGCGTGTTCGTTGCCAAGAAGCGCAAGATCGCGGAAGGCGACAAGCTCGCCGGTCGGCACGGCAACAAGGGCGTTATCTCGAAGATCGTCCCCGAGGAGGACATGCCGTTCCTCGAGGACGGCCGTCCGGTGGATGTCGTGCTCAACCCGCTCGGTGTTCCGAGCCGGATGAACATCGGCCAGATTCTGGAGACGCATCTTGGCTGGGCGGCGGCACACGGCGTGTTCGAGGACGGGGAGCCAGTCAATGTGCGAGCTCCGATCAACGCCCCGAACCCTAGGGCCGTCGCGACACCCGTCTTCGACGGTGCGACCGAGGCAGACGTCGACGACGCCCTCGCAGCCTGGGCCTCGTCCGGGTCGTCCCCCATCAAGATGAACGTCGATCTGACGCGCGCCGACGGTCGCAAGTGCTCCGGCAAGGTGCGCCTGTTCGACGGAAAGACAGGCCAGCCCTTCGAACAGAAGGTCACGGTTGGCTACATGTACATCCTGAAGCTCCTCCACCTCGTCGACGACAAGATCCACGCTCGGTCGACAGGCCCGTACTCCCTTGTGACGCAGCAGCCGCTCGGCGGAAAGGCGCAGTTCGGCGGCCAGCGGTTCGGGGAGATGGAGGTGTGGGCGCTCGAGGCGTATGGCGCTGCCTACACGCTCCAGGAGATGCTCACGATCAAATCCGACGACACCATCGGCCGTGTCAAGGCGTATGAGGCGATCGTCAAGGGCGAGAACATCGCCGAACCATCGATCCCCGAGTCGTTCAAGGTGTTGCTCAAGGAGATGCAGTCCTTGTCGCTCAACGTGCACGTCCTCTCCGATGAGGGGCGCGAGGTCGAGGTTCGTGAGGAGGACGACGAGCTTCTCCGGGCAGCCGAAGAGCTTGGCATCGACCTCTCGCCGGCCGCTGTTCGCGCAGCCGCAGGTGAGGCCTCTGCGCAGGAAGCCGAGGAAGGCGCACCTGAGGACGGCGGGGACGTCGCGGTCGCAGCAGATGAGGAGCTCGGCGATGTCGAGGTCGACGTTGAAGTCGACGAGCTTGGCGGGCCGGCGATACCGGTCGACGTGGAGCTTGAGGATTAAGGGACGTGCGGTGAATCGGGCACCGGCATGCACCGGTGCTGGTGCCCGATCCGCAGCACACCTCTTGCCAGATCGCCGTCGCGAGACGGCAGAAGGAACAGCAGTACTGACCTAAGCATGAGAACGACCGACGGGAGAGCACCCTTGACGGGTTGTCTCCGAAGGAGCAGACCTTGGCGCAGATCGACATCAATGACTTCGACGCGATCAAGATCGGACTGGCGTCACCAAAGCAGATCCGAGATTGGTCAATGGGCGAGGTCACGAAGCCCGAGACGATCAACTACCGCACGCTGAAGCCCGAGCGCGATGGGTTGTTCTGCGAGCGCATCTTCGGTCCCACCAAGGACTGGGAGTGCTATTGCGGCAAGTACAAGCGTGTCCGGTACAAGGGCATCATCTGTGAGCGCTGCGGCGTAGAGGTGACGCGCCAGAAGGTGCGCCGTGAGCGCATGGGTCATATCGACCTTGCTGCTCCGGTCTCACACATCTGGTTCTTCAAGGGCGTTCCGAGCCGTATCGGATACCTCCTCGATATCGCTCCGCGCGAACTCGAGAAGGTGTTGTACTTCGCTGCCTCGATCGTCACCGGGGTCGATCGTGAGAAGCGCGCCGCTGATCTCGTTGACCTTGAAGACAAGGTCAGGGCAGAGGGCGAGCAGATCAACGTCGATCGCGACGAGCAGGTCATTGCGGTCGACGAGCGCCTACAGCGTCGTCGCGACTATCTCTCGGCAGGCAAGGACAAGGGCTTCGACGAAGACGACGAGTTCTGGACACGGGGTCTTTCGAACTGGGCCGAGGATCAGCTGCTGCCGCCTCTCGATGAGGCACGCGCGTTTGCCGGCGGCATCTTCCCCAACCTGGCGAAGACGATTCTCCATGAGGATCCGAAGCGGATTCGCGAACTTGTCCGACAGACCGCAACGCGCGACGACCGGCGGCTTGCACCGCGTGAGCTTGAGTCGGTCGCCACCGCTGCGGCCGAGATCCGCTCGGCCCTTGATCCGCTTCGCGCTGACCTTGAGACAGCGACAGGATCGAAGAAGGGTGCGATCACGAAGCACCTGCACAAGGTCCTCGACGCGCTCCTTTCGGGCGCTGAGCTGACGGGCGATGACGCCGAGCTCGTGGCCTCGATTGAGCGCAAGAACCTCGACCGAGCCCGCGACACGGGTAACGGACTGCTCGCCGACCTTCTTGCACGGGCAGAGTCGGGTGACGGTATCGAGCAGCTGCGTGAGCTTGGGGGAGACCTCTGCCTCGTTGAGGGTGCCCGCAAGGATGACCTCGATGTCGTGACCCAGTGGGTGCTCAAAGTCCGCGAGATGGTGCAGGACATGGATTCGCGCCGGGACGATGCCCGCGAGGCAGCCGTCGACGGCGTGCGCCGCCTTGAGGAGACGTGGAAGCTCTTCCGCGAGCTCGATGTCAAGCTCGTGGTCAACGACGAGCAGATCTTCCGCGAGCTCAAGGATCGTTTCGGCTCGCCATACGGCTTCGGGGTGTACTTCCGCGGCGGCATGGGCGCGGAAGCCATCCGGGAGCTCCTCCGCGACCTCGATCTCGCTGCAGAGTCGGTGATGCTCCACGAGATGATCAAGACCTCGAAGGGGCAGAAGCAGCAGCGTGCAATCAAGCGGCTAAAGGTCGTCGAAGCGTTCAAGAAATCCGAGAACAAGCCCGAGTGGATGGTCCTCGAGGCCGTCCCGGTCATCCCGCCGGAGCTCCGCCCGATGGTGCAGCTCGACGGTGGCCGGTTCGCCACCAGCGATCTGAACGATCTCTATCGCCGCGTCATCAACCGGAACAACCGGCTCAAGCGACTGCTCGACCTCGGGGCACCCGAGATCATCGTCAACAACGAGAAGCGGATGCTTCAGGAGGCAGTCGACGCACTGTTCGACAACGGTCGCCGTGGCCGCGCGGTAACCGGCCCAGGCAACCGCCCGCTCAAGTCGCTCTCCGACATGCTCAAGGGGAAGCAGGGGCGGTTCCGTCAGAACCTCCTCGGCAAGCGGGTCGACTACTCGGGCCGTTCAGTCATCGTTGCCGGACCGAACCTCAAGCTGCATCAGTGCGGTCTGCCGAAGCTGATGGCACTCGAGCTCTTCAAGCCGTTCATCATGAGTCGACTCGTCGAGCGCAAGTCGGTGCAGAACATCAAGGCGGCCAAGAAGCACGTTGAGTCGATGGTCGGAGAGGTCTGGGACGTCCTCGAGGAGGTCATCGCCGAGCACCCGGTGTTGCTGAACCGCGCACCGACGCTCCATCGTCTCGGCATCCAGGCGTTTGAGCCTGTTCTCATTGAGGGCAAGGCAATCCAGGTGCACCCACTTGTGTGCCACGCCTTCAACGCCGACTTCGACGGTGACCAGATGGCGGTCCATCTCCCGCTCAGCGCCGAGGCGCAGGCGGAGGCACGGATCCTGATGCTGTCGTCGAACAACATTCTCTCGCCGGCGCACGGTCGACCGCTCGCGACACCGACGCAGGACATGGTGCTCGGGTCGTACTACCTGACCTACTGCGACTACGACCTTCCCGCGACGACGAGCGAGGCGCTGGCGAAGGAGCTCGGCCTCAAGGGCCTTCCACGCTTCCGCAACGAGGAGGAGGTCGAGTTCGCGCTCGACGCCGAGCAGGTGAAGCTCCAGGGGCCGATCGAGTATCGGCGCGGAGACGAGATCAGGCTGACGACTCCAGGCCGGGTTATCTTCGAAGAGGAGCTCGCCCGCTCGCTTCGCGAAGCAGTGCGCGGCGAGATGAAAGAGCCGCTGGTCGTCGACAAGCCGCTCACCAAGCGAGAGCTTGATGCTGCGATCGACAAGCTCGTCGGCGACTACGGCGCGTACGCGGTTGCCTCGGTGCTCGACACGATCAAGACGCTTGCCTTCAAGTACGCGACGCGGGCCGGAATCACCGTTTCGAAGAACGACATCGTCGTCCCTCCCAACAAGGAGGAAATCCTTGTTGGCTACGAGGCGAAGGTCGCCGAGCTCGAGCGCGAGTACGAGCGCGGCATGATGAACGAGAACGAGCGCAAGGAACGCGTCGTTGAGGTCTGGACGGAAGCCGCCAACGTCGTCGGTCAGGCAATGCAGGACAACCTTCATCGCACCAACACGGTGTTCATGATGGCCGACTCGGGTGCCCGAGGATCGTTCAACCAGATCCGCCAGCTCGCCGGAATGCGCGGTCTCATGGTCAATCCGAAGGGTGAGATCATCGAGCGACCCATCAAGGCCAACTTCATGGAGGGTCTCTCGGTTCTCGAGTACTTCATCTCGACCCACGGTGCCCGCAAGGGGCTCGCCGATACGGCTCTACGTACCGCCGACTCGGGCTACCTGACGCGCCGTCTCGTCGATGTCTCGCAGGACGTGATCATCCGCATTCAGGACTGCGGCACGACCGATCACATCCTCCTGCCGGTCAACCTTGACGGACAGCTCAACCGGAGCGTCGCAGCCCGCGTCGTCGCGGAGGATGTCTACAAGCCGCTCAAGGACGGGAAGCCGGGCAAGACTCTGCTCGCCTCACGGGGGGAAGAGCTCAGCGTCCGTCGTCTCCGCGCCGTCATCGAGCAACTCGACGAGGACCAGCTCGAAACCTTCGAGTTCCCCGTACGGACGGTGCTCAAGTGTCGCAGCGAGGTCGGCGTGTGCCGCGCCTGTTACGGCACCTTCCTCGCAACGGGCGACATGTGCGAGATCGGTGACGCCGTTGGCATCGTCGCTGCGCAGTCGATCGGCGAGCCGGGCACCCAGCTGACAATGCGGACGTTCCACACCGGCGGAGTCGCCGCCGCGGCGGACATCACGCAGGGCTTGCCACGCGTCGTCGAGATCTTCGAGGCGCGCAACCCGAAGGGTGCCGCAACCCTTGCCGAGGTTGCCGGCAAAGTCGAGATCGAGGAGCAGGAGCGAACGGTGTCGGTTTCGATTACGCCGAACGCTCTGGACGAAAGCGGCGAGCCGATCCCCGCAAAGGAGTACTCATTCCCGCGCCGGACGCGCCTGCTGGTTGTGCACGGCCAGGTCGTCGAGCAGGGAGCTGCGCTGAACGAAGGCTCGATGAATCCGGCCGAGCACCTGGCTCTACACGCGGGCGCAGGCAAGGGCTCGACCACTACCGAGAGCTACCTCGTCGGCGAAGTGCAGAAGGTCTACAAGTCGCAGGGCGTCGATATCCATGACAAGCACATCGAGCTCATCATCCGCCAGATGATGAAGAAGGTGCGGATCGAGACCCCCGGCGACACCGAGCTTCTCCCGGGTCAGCTCGCCGACAAGGTTGTCGTCGACCGGGCGAACGCCGCCGCGACGAAGAAGAAGAAGGGTGAGGCGGCAACGTTCGAACCGTTGATCCTCGGAATCACGAAGGCCTCGCTCGCCACCGAATCCTTCCTTTCCGCAGCGTCGTTCCAGGAGACCACGAAGGTACTCACGGACGCTGCGATCGAGGGAAAGACCGATCGCTTGCTTGGGCTCAAGGAGAACGTCATCATCGGCAAGCTCATCCCGGCCGCAACCGGTCTCAAGAAGTACCGTCAGATCGATATCGAGCCGTCGGATCCTCTTCCTGCCTCGCTCTTCGGCGGTGGCACCGAAGCAGAGCTTCTCGCTGCACTTGAGGAGATCGGGGATGGCGACTCGATCGATCTTTCGGCGCTCGGGCTGACCTTCGAGGACGAGGTACCGCCGGAGACTCCCGAGGCCCCGGCCGAGGACGCGTAGTGTGAGAGGGCCTGCAAGGGCCCTCTCTCGTAGCTAGGGGTTCCGGATCAGGCTGAAGCTCGCGCGGGCGAGGAGCGCCATTGCGTCCTCGCCTTGCTCAAGCTCCACGACGGAGGCAGACACAGCCGTGTCGGGTCCGAGCGCCGCCTCGATGCGCGCAACCGCTGCGATCGCATCGGCACGCCCACTGTCCTCGAGTACGAGCGCCACGGCCCGCTCACCGGCACGAAACGCGGGCGTGTCTGGCGCCGTCTCCCGCGCCGCGTCCGCGACCCGCGACACCGCAGCGTCGATCCGGACGTCGAGCTCCTCGACCGCAACGACGGCAAGCCCAAGACGGCTCCCGGTCATCCGAGCGCGTCCTACCCGATCGATAAGCGCTTCGACGAGCGCTGCGCGCGCCGGAAGCCCGGTCGCGGGGTCGACTGACGTCCGCCGATCCGATCGGCTCAGACCCTCGGAGGGGATCGTGGCGGGCCTGTCCGCTCAGGCTGCGACGTCGCCTGCAAGTCGCTCGATCGTCTTCGCGAGCCCTTCGAGCGCAGCAACACGCCGACGCTGAAGGCCTCGGGCTCGCTGACGGGCACGCACGAGCGCGACGGAGAGGACAAGGGCCGTCAGGACACCGACTGACGCGACAAGCGCAACGGACGTCAAGGGGGGCGACTCTAACGCAGCATGCAGAGTTACGCGGTTGGCACCTGCGGGTCGACAGGCCCGTACCCATCCATGTCGCAGTCGTGTTGTACACCGTTCTTGCCATTGGCCTTGACCGCGTTGACGAGCTGGCTCGCCCGCTTGTCGAGCTCGACGATGTCGTCCTCAGGTCGAAGCGAGGTGATGCCGGACGAGTACCTGAGAACACCGACGTGGCTAAAATCCGTCGTCGAGACGAGTGCACGGATCCGCGAGTCCAGCCGTAGCGCCTCGTAGCACGGTGTCTCGGTCAGGATCAGGAGGAACTCCTCGCCTCCGCGACGGCACAGAATGTCTGTCGTCCGACAGGCGTCCTCCAGCACACGCGCGAACTCCCGCAGAACGTCGTCGCCGTGGGCGTAGGTCACCTTGTTCACGGAACGGAAGTCGTCGAGGTCGAGCATGAGAACCGACAGAGGGCTCCCAGTCCGTGCTGCGCGGGCTATTTCGCGATTCAAAGCCTCGTCAAGTCCACGGCGGTTGAGAAGCCCCGTAAGCGGATCAGTACGAACCAATTCGCGCACTGCCTCGTGTTCGCGTGCGGCGGCAAGGGCAGGCGCGGCCTCGGCAGCCAAGGCTCCGAGTTGGTCAACGGCGCCGTCGTAGGGGTATGAGACCTCGCTGCAGTACGCGGCGAGCATCCCGATCCGGACGCCCTCGTGGATGACCGGCGTGATAATGCCCGCCTGTACCGCGGTCGCATGGCCCGGACCGGCCTGTCGCTGCCAGGTGACGATCGCCGACTCCCATGGGCTCAGATCCGGTGGGTCAACTGTTCCCTCAAGCCCCGTTCTGCCCGAGCTCAGGCCAACCGCTTGCTGACGTGTGGTTCCGTCCAACTTGAGCACCCGCGCCGCGCCGGCCTGCATGCCCGGAAGAGCGGCCGCCGCTGCCGCGGTTCTCCGGAGCGCTTCGTCGAGATCGAGAGTGATCCCAACCGACCGCCCAAGCTCGGCTGCGTCTGCCCGCGCGCTGTCGACGACGGCCCCGAGCCCGGATGAGAGGGCCTCGACCCCGTCTCCGATCCGCCTGAGAGCCTCTCTCGTACGGCTGTCCGAGGCATTTCGGGCGCGGACGGCTACCCCGGCTCCCAGTGCGAGCACACCGGCAGTTGCAAGAGCAACCGCCACTACCCCAAGAATTGTCCCCATCCCCCTTGTTGCACTGTATGCGCGGGAGCGTCATTCGACCAGTGGTCAATCGCTGCGACACCCGTTGTCGCTCACTCTGCTTCGAACGGATGAGATTGCTGACCGAGCCGCAAGCTGTTTGCACGGGTTCGGGTCATCGGCTACCATTCACCCTCCCGGTTGGCGGGGCGCAACCCCTGCCTGCCCTTTCTGTGTGACGAAAGTCTCGACCCGATCGTTAGGAGCAGCGTGCCCACCGTCAATCAGCTCGTCCGCAAGGGTCGAAAGAACCCCAAGACGAAGACGAAGACCCCAGCGCTTCGCGGAGCTCCGCAGAAGCGCGGCGTCTGCACGCGCGTCTACACGACCACGCCCAAGAAGCCGAACTCTGCGCTGCGCAAGGTCGCGCGCGTGCGGCTGACGAACCAGATGGAAGTCGGCGCGTACATTCCGGGTGAGGGCCACAACCTCCAGGAGCATTCGGTCGTTCTCATTCGCGGCGGCCGCGTCAAGGATCTTCCCGGATTCCGTTACAAGGTGATTCGCGGTGGCCTCGACACGTCGGGTGTCTCCGAGCGCCGGCAAGGCCGCTCCAAGTACGGCGCCAAGAGGGGCAGTTAAGTGGCGACCCTGGCAATAGATCCCACGCGAAGCCGTCATCAGGGGCACCGTCATGCCTCGTAGGGCAGAGATTCAGCCGAGGCAGACTGATCCTGACCCGATTCATGGGTCGGTGCTCGTCCAACAGTTGATTAACCGCGTGATGCTCGACGGCAAGAAGTCGATAGCCGAGGCCGTGGTGTACGACGCACTCGCACTGGTGGCCGAGCGCAGCGACAAGTCCGCCGCCGAGGCACTTGAGGCTGCGGTCAAGTCGGTCACACCGGTGCTCGAGGTGCGTTCACGTCGCGTCGGTGGCGCCAACTATCAGGTGCCCGTCGAAGTGCCGCCTCGGCGCGGCCGAACGCTCG
>JANNQQ010000279.1:0-7786 GCA_031400835.1 Actinomycetes bacterium
CCCACTCGTCCACCGGATCGACGTGAAGGCCAAGAAGCAACGATGCCCCAAGCTCCGGGTGCGTACGAACGAGAGCGGTCTCCGCTTCGGTCAGCGCAGACGGCTTTTGCAGAATCTCATCGTCGAGGAGGATCTTCCCCAGATCGTGAAGCAGCCCCGCGAGCCGGACCTGCTCGATGACCTCGGGCTCCAGACCAAGCTTCGCGGCGATCCCAGCACTGGTCACCGCGACCGAGTGCGAGTGTCGACCTGTGTACGTGTCGCGCGCGTCGACGAGGCGGATGAGACTCTCCGCGACCTGAAGTCGCGAATGCAACACCGCCGCAGCTTGCAGCTCCTCGACCGAGCGGAGCGCACGCTGCCTCGGATCGTGGACACGGACACCATTTCTGCCGCCCGACTTTGCCTCATACAGGGCGGCATCCACAAAGCGTTGCAGCGCTTCCGACGATCCCGCATGGGAAGGGAAAGCAGCAAGCCCGGCGCTGATCGTTACGGGTACTCCATCGTCGAAGGTGCTCGTGGCCACTGTGTCACGAAGCCGCTCGACGTAGGCCAGTGCCTCGGCGAGTGGTCTCTCGACGATCAACGCAAACTCGTCGCCCCCGAACCGAAAGGCACGTACCCCGGCTGCTTCGTGCGGCAGCATGCGCGAAAGCATCTCAAGACACGCATCTCCGGCGGGGTGTCCAAAGCCGTCATTGATCTCCTTGAAGAGATCGACGTCGACGTAGCAGAGCGCGAATCCCCTCCCCTCATCCTTCGAGCGACGGATTGTCTCCTCAAGATCGAGCTCGAACGCGCGATGGTTGCCGAGCCCTGTGAGGCTGTCCGTGTGCGCCGCGCGGTTCGCAATCCGCCAGTCGAGTGCTGAGCGCTGGTACAGCGTCAGCGCGGCCAGAGGCCCCGCCAGCAGAGCGAGCAAGAGTGGGTGGTTGTCCCAGAGCACGACCGCGAGAGCAGCGAGGGAGGCCATGGTGACGAAGGCGGCGCCGGCGCGTCGCATGTTGTCGACGAGCAACGTCCGAAACGACATGCCGGAGTGGAAGCTCACGGCAAGGCAGACCAACCCGACGTTGACGAGGACGAAGAATGCTCCACCGACGAATGCCCATGCCGTCGTAACCACAGGCCCGATCTCATCCGACCGAACCAGCAGGCTCGGGGCCGCAGCTGCAAAGGCGGCGAGCGCGTACGCGCCAGCGTTGAAGAGCGTCCGGCGGATCGGCCGATGCTCGATCATCTGCGAGAGAGTCACGCTCACTGCGCCGATCACGACACCAAGCGCCCACCCGTACAGAATCGTGCTCGCTAGCACGAAGACGAAGGCAAGCGAGACCGACCTACTCCGGGTCTCGTCGAGCGGCACCGGCTTCAGGTCGGCCAGGAAGGCGAGTAGCCCTAGTGCTGCAGCACCGATCAGCACATCGAGGCTCGCCTGGTTGACGACGAGCGAGATTACCGCCCCAGCTACCACGGGCCCCGCAAGGGCGAAGACGCACGTGATGAACCGGCGGAGCCGGGGCGGATAATCGCGTTCGAGTTCGTTACTCATGTGCGTTGGCGAACGTCAGACCTAGACGAAACGCCGCGAGGATCCGGTTACGACCACCAGCGCTGTCCAGCACCCGATGCAGCCGCGAACGCAGCAAGCATCGAGAGTGCGAACAGGACACGGGCACCGAGCGGAAGCCACTTGATCATGTGTCTCTCCTTTCGAGGAGGGCCGCAGAACAGAACGATGTTGAACACACCGCAGTCTTTCGCTGGCGCGAAGTGGAGCGTCCCCCGAAATGGGGAACCGCCATCACTCGAACGAGGGACACCCTCACCTTTGACGGTGTTTGATGGCGATGCGTGAGTGCCGGGGCTGGGACTCGAACCCAGATGTCCCTAGGGACAGCCGCTTTTAAGGCGGCCGCGTCTGACCACTTCCGCCACCCCGGCGGGGAACGTTGATCGGCTAGCCGTTACCGGGTGTCATCGAGCTTGGCGGAAACGCTTCCTTGCCCTTGAACTGGTACGCGGTGAGAAATGCCTGGAAGGCCGTGTCGTCGAACGAAGGGCAGGTCGCGAGCACACCGGTACCGTTGCCTCCACCCGAGCCGAGCCAGGCTCCAAGTGCGATTGTCTTGCCGAGCTTCGGGAGCGGCGCGAGCACCGTGCCGTTGACGTTACGGCTGTAGAACGTCTTCAGCTCGGCGACGGTCTCGGCTGAGACGCCGGCGCCGTACTGCACGAACACCGCGCCATGCTCGAGGTTGTGGACGAGACGCGCAGGCTGTACCGGGTCGTCATACGAGCCGAAGATAACCGTCTGCCCATAGTGCGGACCTGCCGTTGGCGGATCGGTGTTCCACGCATCGCTTACGACATCGGGTGAGGAAACGTCCGAGTGGTCGGAAGCGTTGTCCGGCGCAGGCACGGTCGTCAGCGTGCATCCGGCGGCCTCAAGCGCAGCGGTTGCGTCCGTCTGTCCCGCTGTCTCGTCTCCCTTGGTTGAGAGGAGAAAAACGAGCAGGCCCACGAGCACAATGGCGCCCAAAGCGGCTCCGCCGAGCACCATCGGGCTCCGGCCAGAGCCGGTTGTGGTCGGAGCGCGACCGGGTCGTGTCTTGGGAGGCATGCGAACCGCATTCTAGCGTTCCGTCCGGTGGCCCTACTACGGTTATGCGTCCTCATGACGATCGTCGCACTCCTCATCGGGCTCGTCTTCGGCGTCGGCGGCGCGTGGCTCGCGTTCCGTCCGCGGCTCGGAGATCTCGTGATCGTCCGCAGCGAGAGCGACGCCCTCCGAGCCGAGCGTGACTCGGCCGCCAATGCCCGGGACGAAGCGACACAACGCGTGATCGACCTCGAACGCGAGTTCGCCGCCGCCGATGCACGGCTCACAGCCTCCGAGGAGTCGCTCGAAACCCGCGTGCGAGACGCGATCCGCACCGCCTCGGCCGAGGCGTACACGCAGACGAACGCGACCTTTCTCGAGCTTGCCGGATCCAAGCTTGGTGAGACGGTCGCGCCGCTCCGCCAGTCGCTCGAGCGGGTCAATCAACAGGTACAGGAGCTCGATCGCGCGCGCGCTCAGTCGTATGGTGCGCTTACCCGCCAACTCGGAGAGCTCGGCGAGCGAACGCAGTCGCTCACGACCGCTCTGCGCACGCCGCACGTCAGGGGCCGTTGGGGCGAGATTCAGCTCAAACGGGTCATGGAGCTCGCCGGGATGCTGCCGCACTGCGATTTCGATGAGCAGGTGAGTGCCACGACGGACAACGGGCGGCTCCGCCCCGACGCAATTGTCCGACTCCCAGGTGGCAAGAGTGTGATCGTCGACGCCAAGGTTCCCCTTGCTGCGTACCTCGACGCGATCGAGGCCACCGATCCGACTGAGCGTGAAGCGAAGCTTGCCGATCACGCCCGGCAGGTGCGCGACCACCTCCAGAAGCTCGGTGCAAAGCAGTACTGGGCACAGTGGGCCGATAGCCCCGAATACGTCATCATGTTTCTTCCCGACGAGGGCTTCTTCAGAGCCGCCTGGGAACAGGATCGCGAGCTTGTCGAGCTAGGCGTCAAGGCCCGCGTCCACATCGCTTCTCCGACAACGCTGATCGTGCTTCTGCAGGCGATCGCTCACGGCTGGCAGCAGGAGAAGATCGCCGAGGATGCCCGAACGGTTCACGCACTCGGACGGGAGCTCTACGACCGCATCACCGTCACGGGTGGCCACCTCGCCAAGATCGGCACCTCACTCGACCGCGCTGTGGGCTCGTACAACGAGGTCGTGGGCTCCTTTGAGCGACGCGTCCTACCCACCGCGCGGAAGCTCGGCGACGCAAGCCTTTCGGACAAGGAGCTGCCCGCGCTGGATCCGATCGCAACCCGAGCGAACCCGCTGCGTGCCGCCGAGCTCGTTGAGCCACCGGCGAGGCCCGAGCAGGGGCGGCTCGAAATGCTTCCGGCCGACGCTGCCTAGGGACGCTTCGGGCACCGGAACAGCGCCGCCGCCCGGTACGTTGACATAAGAGAGAGGGTGCCGAGACCGTGTGCCCCGTATCGGATCGGGAGGAGTTCGCGTGAGTGACGTTCGAGAGGTCATCGTGATCGGTGGCGGACCTGCCGGATACACAGCGGCGCTCTACACGGCCCGTGCGAACCTCTCGCCGCTCGTGATCGAGGGGTTCAACTGGGGTGGTCAGTTGATGATCACAAGCGACGTCGAGAACTACCCCGGCTATGCGGATGGAGTGATGGGGCCAGCGATGATGCAGGACTTCCGCCGCCAGGCCGAGCGATTTGGCGCGGAGTTCATCACCGACGATGTCACCCGCGTCGACTTCTCCGAGCACCCTTTCCGCGTCTGGGTCGAGAAGGACGAATACAAGGCCGACGCAGTGATCGTCGCAACCGGAGCGAGCGCGCGGCAACTCGGACTCGAGTCGGAGAAGCGACTCCAAGGACGCGGGGTTTCGTACTGCGCGACCTGCGACGCATCGTTCTTCCGCGACAAGGTCGTTGTGGTTGTCGGCGGCGGCGACTCCGCCATGGAGGAGGCAACGTTCATCTCGCGCTTCGCGAGCAAGGTCTTTCTCGTCCATCGGCGCGAGGAGTTCCGCGCCTCGAAGATCATGGTCGACCGCGCGCGCAATGACGAGAAGATCGAATTCGTCCTCAACAAGCATGTTGATGAGGTACTTGGCGACGAGAAGGTCACCGGCGTCCGGTTGCGCGACGCCATCACGGGCGAGACCAGCGAGCTTGCGACGGACGGGTTCTTTGTCGCCATCGGGCACGACCCGAACACGGCGCTCTTTCTCGATCAGCTCGACCATGAGGACGGCACGGGCTATCTCGTGACCACCGGCAAGACGACCGCCACGAACATTGCCGGTGTCTTCGCTGCAGGAGACGTGCAGGATCATGTGTACCGCCAGGCGGTCACTGCCGCCGGATCCGGGTGCGCGGCCGCACTCGACGCCGAGCGGTTCCTGGCGTCGCGCCTGGACGCATAGACCCCATCCGGCTCCAAAACGGCTACGACGTGGCGAGCGGCCGCTCGCTCAACGAGCGACAACGCCATCTCGTCGGATGATCGGGACGACACGCTCCGGTCGCCGTTACGCTCAGCGTATGACTTCATCGTGGCTCGATCTCGTCGACCCTGATCCTGACGAGCTTCACGCTTTGCTCCCGGAGCTCGACCCCGAAGCGCTCGAGCTCTCGCCTCCGGAGGAGGCGATGGCCGCGACGCACGCCCGTTTCTCGAGAGCCACGGAGCATACGTCTTGGGCGTCTTCCTGTTTCCCGTCCACGACGACGGAGAAAATACGTTCCACTACCGCGAGGTCGCGTGTGTCGTAACCGCCGAGCGCCTCCTGACCGTCCGAAAGTCTGACCCGCGCGGCGCGGTCGCCGAGTTCGCGCTCCCGGCGTTGAACAAGCCGGGAGGGTTGTCCGGGGGACAGCTTCTCCACGAGCTCATCGATGACCTTGCTGAGAGCTACCTCGACCTCGTCGATGCGCTGTACAGCGAGATCGACGAGCTTGAGGATGCTCTTGACCAGCTCACGAGTCAGGCGACCAGACGCAGGCTGTCGGAGCTGCGACACGAGATGCTGCACGCGCGCAAGAACGTGAGTGCAACAAGGGCCGCTGTCCGTCGTGTGATCGACGGTCGGCTCGATCTCACCCAAACAGACGAGCTCTTCCCGCACGAGGTCGGACGGGCGTTCGCTGATACCTATGACACGCTCGTCAGAACCATTGAGGAACTAGACGTGGCGCGTGATCTCCTCGCAAGCGTTCGGGATTACCTCCAGGCCAAGGTCTCGGAGAGCCAGAACGAGGTGGTCAAAGTACTCACGGTCGTCGCCTCGCTGGTTCTCGTTCCAACCTTCATCACCGGGTTCTACGGGCAGAACTTCGACTCGGCGTTCGACGACTCCCACTGGAACCTCGCGACCTCGGTAGGCCTGATCGTGGCGACGACGGCCGCCCAACTCGTGGTCTTTCGATGGCGGCGATGGATCTGATGTCCGTGCTGTTGACAGGCGGTTGCGGCTGTGGCGCAGTTCGGTTCCAGATCAACGCACCGTTGGTACTGGCAACGTATTGCCACTGCACTCGGTGCCAACATCGCACCGGTGGTGGGTCATCCCTCCAGGCTCGCGTGACCCCCGGCTCGTTCTCGATTGTCGAGGGCGCAGCGCAGATCGGTGTGTGGGCGCCTGAAGGTGGGTTCGAGAAGTGCTTCTGCCTGCAGTGCGGCTCGGCGCTCTTCTCACGGAGCCCCGCTGACCCGACCATCGTCGCGGTGCGCTTCGCGGCGTTCGACACCGATCCGGGAATCAGGCCAAGCTTTCGACTGTTCGTGGCCTATGCGGCGCCGTGGGAGGCAATTCCCGATGACGGGCTGCCCCGCTACCTCGAAGCACGCCCGCCAGACGCAGCCTGAGAGGCCGGACAGAGATCGGCGAGCACGCAGCAGTCGCAGGCCGGTCGGCGGGCATCACACACCCGACGCCCGTGCCAGATCAGCAGGTGCGGGAGGCGCGCCCAGTCGGCCCGAGGAACGATGCGAATGAGATCGCGCTCGATCTTCACTGGATCCTCTTCTCTGGTCAGGCCAAGCCTTTGTGAGAGGCGCCGGACATGGGTGTCGACGACGATCCCCTGAGCCTCCCCGAGCTCTGCGGCGACGACGTTCGCGGTCTTCCGCGCGACCCCTGGCAGACGAAGGAGCTCGGGAATGGTGCGCGGAACGACCCCGTCAAACTCCTCGAGCAGCACCCTCATCGCCCCATGGATCGACTTCGCCTTTTGTCGGAAGAAGCCGGTCTGGTAGATGGCCCGTTCGAGCTCATCGCGCGGCGCGGCGAGATAGTCCTCGGGGCACCGGTACGTCGCGAACAGCGCGGGCGTGACCTTGTTGACGTTCACGTCCGTCGTCTGCGCCGAGAGCATCACCGAGACGAGCAGCTCGAGGTCACTTCCAAAGGTGAGCGCAATCTGCGCGTCGGCATGCTCGACCGCGAGCCGTTCGACGATCGGTCCGACGCGTTCGCGCCTGCGCCCGAGACCGCGCCGGCGTGCCTCGGCGACGTAGCTACGCGCCATCGCGCCGCGACTCGAAGTGCTCGCTGGCCGACTCGGCCGTGACGTCGCCGCGTACCTGGGCGGCAAACCGATCCTCGAACCCGGGAAACCCCGGTGCGCGCAGGCGAGCGAGCGCCGGCTCGATCGGATAGCGCGTCGATCGTCGCTTGACGTCTCCGTCAAGCAGTGTCCAGAAAGCCCCCGGACGGCCCTCGCAGGGCATCCCGACACTTCCAGCATTCACGAGCCGTGGCGCTCCGCGAACCAGACGTTCGAGCTGAACATGCGTGTGCCCACAAACGACAACGTCAGCAGCTGCGTCGGCCAGAGCCGCCGCCACAGCCTCATCCGGGGTCAGCCGCGTAAGGATCGCCTCGTCCGAGCGCGGGGTCGCGTGGCAGAAGAGCACGCGCCCAAGCCCAAGGACATCCAGGCGGATCGTCGCTGGCCACCGTTCCACCTCGTCGAGCAGCG
Source organism: Actinomycetes bacterium (assembly GCA_031400835.1). Lineage (GTDB taxonomy): Bacteria > Actinomycetota > Thermoleophilia > Gaiellales > Gaiellaceae > Gaiella. Next base: position 7,564 of record JANNQQ010000279.1, read on the forward strand.
CGGACGAGAGCTGCGCCCGGCACCACGTGTCGGCTTCGCTCTCGCCACTGAGCACCTCACGCTCGCAGTTGCCCGCGAGAAACCGCGCCCCGCGCGAGGCGAGCAGCTCCACGCATTCAGCCTGGAACGGCCCCCACAGAACATCGCCCCCAACGACGATGACGTCCGGCGGGTCGGCGTCGATCTCACGGAGTACCGCCTCCAGCGCGGGGAGATTCCCGTG
>JANNQQ010000280.1:0-2847 GCA_031400835.1 Actinomycetes bacterium
TGGTGAGCATGGCTGCCGCCGGCGCCTCGAAGAGCGGTGCCACGAAGGTCACCGTCCAGCTGAAGTGGGTGACGCAGGCCCAGTTCGCCGGGTTCTATGCGGCGAAGGAGAAGGGGTACTACAAGGCCCTTGGGCTCGATGTCAATATCAAGGTCGGCGGCCCGGACATCGTTCCGGAGCAGGTCGTCCTTGGTGGTCAGGCCGAGTTCGGCGTCAACTGGCTGCCGAGCCTGTTCTCGAACCGTGAGGCGGGCAACGACCTCGTCAACATCGGTCAGATGTACACCCGAAGCGGCACCACCGAGGTGACGTGGAAGGACAGCGGCATCACGTCGATGGCGAAGATGAAAGGCAAGAAGTACGGTGTCTGGCTCTTCGGTAATGAGTTCGAGCAGCAGGCTGCGCTCGTCAAGGCCGGTCTCGACCCGAAGAAGGACGTCACTCTCGTCAAGCAGAACTTCGACATGGTTGCGTTCCTGAAGCGCGAGATCGACGCTGCCTCTGCGATGACCTACAACGAGCTCGCGCAGGTCCTTGAGACGAAGAATCCGAAGACGGGCAAGCTCTATCAGATGGCCGATCTCAAGGTCTTCAAGATGTCCGACCTCGGCGTCGGGATGCTGCAGGACGGCATCTTCGTGAAGGGCGACTGGATCGCGGACAAGGCCAATCAGGCGACGGCGGTCAAGTTCCTTCAGGCCACGTTCAAGGGTTGGGCCTTCTGCCGCGACAACCAGACCGCGTGCGTCAACATCGTGGTGAAGCAGGGCACGGCGCTGCCGAAGGGTCACCAGACCTGGCAGATGAACGAGGTCAACGCGCTGATCTGGCCGAACAAGCTCGGCATCGGCGTGATGGATCCTGCCTCGTGGAGGCAGACCAACTCGATCGCCACGAAGTTCAAGGTGATCAAGAAGCCAGCAACGATGGCCTCATATCGCAGCGACCTCGCCAAGAAGGCTGTCGCGGCGCTCAAGGCGCAGGGCGTCGATGTGACCGGCAAGAAGTGGAAGAAGTCGGTTGTCGTCCTCAGAGAGGGCGGCAAGTAGTCCCACCGTTCGAGGCCCCGGGTCGCCACGCGGCCCGGGGCCGTTTCTCGCTCTCAGAGAGGGGTTCCAGTGTCGGTGCTGATCAAGGGTGGTCGGGTTGTGACTGCGACCGACAGCTACGTCGGTGACGTTCTCATTGAGGGTGAGTCAGTCACCCAGGTTGGGGTTGCGATCGACGTCGCTACGGACGCGGTGATCGACGCGACCGGGAAGCTCGTTCTCCCCGGTGCGATCGACCCTCACACCCATCTCGATATGCCGTTCGGTGGCACCGTCACCGCCGACGACGTGACGTCCGGCCACACAGCGGCCGCGTTTGGCGGAACAACGTGCCACGTCGATTTCGTGATTCAGACACCTGGCAGTTCGTTCGCCGATGCTCTCGCAAGCTGGCATGGGAAGCGCGACGGCAAGGCCATCATCGACAACGGCTTTCACATGGCGGTTACCGACCTGAAGGACGGCGGCTCGCTAGAGGAGCTCGCGACGCTGCCCGACCAGGGAGTCACGTCGTACAAGCTGTTCATGGCGTACAAGGGTGCGCTCATGGTCGACGATGAGACCCTCTTTCGCACCATGCAGGTCGCCGAGAAGACGGGTGCGCTCGTCATGGTGCACGCCGAGAACGGCGATGCGATCGACGTGCTCGTGAAGGAGGCGCTGGCCGCTGGTAACACCGACCCTGTGTGGCACGCACTCACGCGCCCGCCTGAGCTTGAGGGAGAGGCGACGAACCGCGCGATCCAGCTTGCGCACATCGCCGGGGCTCCGCTCTACGTCGTCCATGTCTCCTGCAAGGAATCGGTCGATCCGATCGCGAAGGCCCGCCGTGCCGGGTGGAACGTGTGGGGCGAGACATGCACCCAATACTTTTTCATCGACGAGACCTTCCTCGAGCGTCCTGATTTCGAGGGTGCGAAGTACGTCTACACACCACCCCCACGCGCGAAGGCGAACCAGGATGTGCTGTGGGATGCAGTGCGCACGGACGTTCTCTCGGTGATCTCCACCGACCATTGCGCCTTTCTCTGGGACGGGCAAAAGACGATGGGTCGCAACGACTTCTCGAAGATTCCCAACGGCGGCCCGGGGCTTGAGAATCGGCTGCACATGATCCACGAGTTCGGTGTGCGCTCTGGGCGAATCACGTTGAACCGGATGGTCGAGCTGCTCTGCACGAGCCCCGCGAAGCTCTTTGGGCTCTATCCGCGCAAGGGCACGATCGCGCCAGGCTCAGATGCCGACATCGTGATCTTCGACCCAAATCGCTCCAAGACGATCACCGCGGTCGGCCAGCATTCGAAGTCCGACTACAACCTCTACGAGGGCACCGAGGTGACGGGAGATATCGACACGGTCCTCGTGCGTGGCACAGTCGTCGTCGATGGCGGCGAGCTGAAGGTCGAGCCAGGGTTTGGTCAGTTCGTCAAGCGGGCGCGGTTCGGCGAGGAGCTGCGTTAGCGCGCGGATCGTGCCCGTCGTTGGCACCCCAAGGCTCACCAGCCTTGCCGGCGCCACCGCCGAACGCGCTCCTTCACCCATACGCACCCAAGCCACACCCTTAACCCACACCTAGCCTCTAGGATCGCGCTGACGAGCGATGCGAAGGAGCGAGACGATGGCCACGATTGAGACAGACCCCGCCCTCGGTGCCCAGATCACCGCTGACGCCAAGGAGTACGTCCTGTACTCGTGGTCGGTGCAGAACGCGATCAACCCGATCGCTGTCGCCGGAGCCGTCGCTTCGGTTATTGCGCCCTACGCGCACTGACGATTCGGCGGCTCAGCAACCCCGCCA
>JANNQQ010000281.1:0-10417 GCA_031400835.1 Actinomycetes bacterium
ATGCTCGTCATCGCCTTCAACCTTGCGGATGTGTTCGTCATGATCGGGCTCGTGGGCCTCGTCCCTGTTCTCGCGCGTGAACTCATTCTCCGCCGCCAGGCGATCGATGCCCGCGTCCGCCAGTACCGCAAGCGCCTCATCGGGTAGCGCTCTCGGCCAATCCGGTTTCCTGACTGCGACGTAGACATCTACGACGTGGAGTACCATCAATTACGCGTGCAAACCGCGCCCCTCTTCGTACCCGCAGTCGCGTCGCTCGGCGATCTTGTGCCCCACGACGGGATCCTCACGCCGGAGGAGCTTGAGGACGTCGCCGCTGGCATCAGCACGCGGAAGGACATCTGGGAGCCTCTCGTGCGCCTAGACGCCGACCGTCGTCGCTACGAGCTCATCTACGAGGATGAACGCATGGATGCCTGGGCCCTCTCGTGGATGCCGGGGCAGGGAACGGGGTTCCATGACCACTGGATCTCGTCGGTCGGCATCTGCGTCGCTCAGGGCACCGTCCGCGAAGACCAGATGCGATTCGGGCAGCCCCCAGTCGAGCGTCAACTTACGTTCGGCGCGCGACGACGGGGCAATCCCGCCTATATCCACCGGGTGCAACACTCCGAAGGCGCCCCGGCGGTGACGATTCACGTCTACTCGCCCCGACTCGACTGGGTCGGCCAGTACCGCGTCGACGACGAAGCGGTCGTCCGGCGTGAGATTCAGCCTGGCCGCAACGAGCTCACCGTCCAGCTGATCTCCGAGGGCGCGCTCCACGGCGTCCTTGAGCGCTTCTGACGACCGACCCGCAGGACGAGGAGTTCGACGTCCTGGATTCGAACGGGAATAGGACGGGTGTGCGGAAGCGTCGCGGGGAGGTCCATCGCGATGGTGACTGGCACGCCGCTCTTCACATCTGGGTTGGCTCGGTGGTGGATGACGTCCGGATGGTGATCCTTCAGCGGAGGTCGGCAACCAAAGACACCTGGCCCGGTCGGGTTGACATTGCTGTTGGCGGGCATCTCTCAGCCGGCGAACGTCTTGATGACGCGATGCGCGAGGCCCGCGAGGAGATCGGCCTCGAGCTTGCAATCGACGATGTCACGCTGCTGGGACGCCGGTTTGTCAGGGCGCTGCCGAACGACAACGAAGTGCAGAACGTGTTTGCAGTGCGTGCTGATCTGCCTCTATCGGCGTTCACCCCGCACCCACTGGAGGTCGATGCGCTTCTGAGCTTGCCGATCGCGGATGCGATTGCACTGCTCGCGGGTGAGGTTGGATCGGTGGAGGCAGTCGAACTCGTGCGTGACGCCACGGATGAGCAGGTGATCATTCTCACCGCCGACGCGTTCGTTCCCGACGTATCGCCGTACTACGAGGTGGCGCTTGAGGCGCTCGGCCGTGTAGTCGCCGGCGAGTCTGTTGAGCGGTTCACGCTCCGCTAGTAGACCCTCTCGAGGTTGGCCGAGCCACTGCCGGTGCCCGTTTGGGACGTGTCCAAGTGCCTGGCACCGCGAAACGCCGTGTTGACACTCTGGAGCGTCGATACCGCCGCGGATTGTCGCAATTTGCGAAGGGTTGCGTACCAGATCGACCGTTGGGGCACGTCCTCATGTCTGTCTCGGACGTGTCCCAGTGCCAGGCACTGTCGATTCAGGCAATGACACCTCGACCCTTGCTGATACCGCCGTTCGCAATGCCGAGCGCCGGTGGCGAGTCGCACGCAGCACATCTGACTCGGCGCGCCGGATGAGCGTTCTCTCGTCTTCTGTTAGGGAAGTCAGCCGAGGGCCGAAGGTCGTTCGGCCGGAGGGCGCATGGGGCCTACATCGAAGCGGTTCGCAGTCTGAAGCCACCGTGGTACTCGTACGAGGCGGTGACAACCGCTAGCGCGTCGCGCAGTCCCCGATCCGTGAGGTCGAGCGTTGCGGCGTCGGCGATCGGGGTCATGAGGAGTGCTTCGATCCCGCCGATTCCCTCAGCTGAGAGCCGGATCCCGCTTGTATCGCATGCCCTGCAAACCGCACCGCTAGCTGCAGGCGCGTATGCAACCAACTCCTCGGTCGCACCGCATTCGACGCAGCTCGTGAGATGCGGTAGCAACCCAGAGACCCAGAGGAGTTTGAGCTGGAAGCTGAGCCCGATTGGCTCGTGGATGGCACGCGCACCCTCCCTGAGCGGCGTCTCGTCGAGCGCGTCCAGAAACCGGGTCAGCGCCAGAAAGGCTCTATCGTTGCGCTCTTCTTCTGGGAAGAGCCGAAGCATCGCCTCGAGTCCGATGCTCCCGACCTGGAGGCGCCGTGCATCGGATCGGATCCGATCGTGCGAGCGCACGAGGCTCGCTCCTGTGATCGTTGAGAGCTCACCGCGCCCTCGGTGAAGAACCAGCTCAACGTGCGAGAACGGCTCAAGCCTGCCGCCGAAGCGGCTCTTCGTCCTCCGCACGCCCTTGGCGACGGCTCCCGCTCGTCCGCGGTCTGCGGTGTAGAGGTGAAGCACGCGATCGGCCTCCCCGAAAGCGAACGAGCGGAGGACAACAACCTCCGTCGTCGTTGCGCGACTCACAACTGCAGTGTACGGCGACAGCTCACGTCGCCTCACAAACCTCCGCACGCGTACGTTGCATGAAGACAATGGCCGCCTCTTCCGTCACAACGATGCGGCCTGACCGGCTTGCGATCGCCGCCGCTCTCTTCACTGTCGTCGCATGGGCCTCTGCATTCGTTGGCATTCGCGCGGCAGGAGAGGATCTCTCTCCCGGCCCACTGAGCCTCGCACGACTCGCCGTAGCTTCCGTTGCGCTCGGCATCGTCGCCCTCGCGCGCCGCGAGCGGCTCCCGCGTCGCGAGGATCTTCCACGCCTTGCGATCTGCGGCGTGCTCTGGTTCGGCGTCTACAACATCGCCTTGAACGCCGGCGAGCGACGGGTGGATGCGGGCACTGCCGCCATGCTGGTGAACGTCGCTCCAATTCTGATCGCCGTTCTCGCTGGCCTCGTCTTGCACGAGGGATTTCCACGCCAGCTGCTCCTTGGGCTTGCGATCGCGTTCGCGGGAGTGATTCTCATCGCTGTGGCAACCTCGGACGGGCTCACGCTCTCACTCGGAGCGTTCTTCTGTCTCATTGCCGCGGTTGTGTACTCGATCACGGTCATCGTGCAGAAGCCTCTGCTCGCTCATTCATCCGCGCTCTCGGTGACCTGGATCGCGTGCTCGATTGGGCTACTCGTCTGCCTCCCGTTTACGCCAGGGCTCGTCTCGGAGCTTGGCGACGCCTCGGGAAGCACCATCGCGTGGTCGATCTACCTGGGTGTCGTCCCCACCGCCATCGCCTTCACGACCTGGGCGTACGCGCTCGCACGGACGAGCGCAGGCTCACTGGGCGTGACGACGTACCTCGTCCCTCCCATCGCCATCCTGCTCGGTTGGGCTCTTCTCGACGAGGTCCCACCCTGGCTCGCAGTCGGCGGCGGTCTTCTCGCCCTCGCGGGCGTACTTGTATCGCGGCGCCGCTAACGCCTTCGTCATCGCTGACACGCTGGACACGACCACGTGCCTCGTCCGCCGATCACCGAGCGCTCGATCGGCGTCCGGCAGCGTGGACACGGCTCGCCGGCGCGACCGTAGACCTTGAACTCATCCTGCATCTCGCCACTCGAACCGTCGGGAGTGACGTAGTCGCGAAGCGTTGAGCCCTGTAGCTCCACTCCTCGCCGCAGAGCCGCGCGCACGGCGCGATGGAGTCTCTGAACCTCCGTGCGGTCGAGGGTGCCCGCACCACGGTGCGGATCGATTCCGGCGCGCCAGAGAGCCTCATCCGCATAGATGTTCCCGACCCCGGCAAGTCTGCGCTGGTCGAGCAGCACTGCCTTGACCGGTGCCCGACGACCCTCGAGAATCGAGGCGAGCGCGCCGCTCGTGAACGCAGGGACAAGCGGTTCCGGCCCGAGTCGCGCACTCACGTACGCCTGCTCTTCCCCCGGCTCGAGCAACAGCCAGGTCCCGAAGCGGCGAACGTCGCGGTAGGCAACCTCGAGCCCTGTGTTGAGCAGAAGCACGGCCCGCCTGTGTGGGTCGGGCGGCAGTGCGCCTTCTGCGGCATGGCTCCAGGATCCAGTCATGCGCAGGTGAACGACCAACGTCCGAGCGCTACGCATGCGGAAGAGGAGGTACTTACCCCGTCGGTCGAGCTCGGCGAACGTCTCGCCGATGAGCTCGGTGGCTACAAGGAGCGGATCCTCTGGACGGGTAAGCCGCCCGTCCCAGATCCCAGCGCTGGTGATCCGAGCGCCAACGAGAATCGGCACAAGGCGCCGCCGCACGGTCTCGACCTCGGGAAGCTCTGGCACTGCTCAGGAGACGACGTCGAGCAGGATGCCTCGGTCGGGAGGGGCGGTATCCCCGATCTCGTAGGCGGCAAGCACGGCGGCCGCAGCCTCCCTGGCTGCCGATTCGTCACGGGCGTGGACCGTTGCCAAGTCGTCGCCAACGAGAACGGCGTCACCACGCTTCGCAAGGCAGATCACGCCGACAGCGTGATCGATGGAGTCGGCCTTGGTTCGACGGCCGGCGCCAAGATCGAGTGCGGCGTGACCCACCGCCAGCGCGCCGACGCCTGTCACGAACCCGGTACGGGGCGCGTTGACCGCCACTCGAACCGGCGCCTCCTCTAAAACGTCGAGCGATGGATCGCCTCCCTGTGCTCGAATCCAGCGTTCGTAGATCGCGAGGGCTGAGCCGTCTGCGACTGCGGCCTCCGAGCGGCGGCGTCCCTCGGCGATATCGACTCCGAGGTCGGAGAGCGCCAGCAGGCGCGCGCAGGCATCGAGAACGAGCTCGGTGAAGTCCTTTGGGCCGTCGCCTCGGATCGTGCCGACCGCCTCGCGGATCTCGAGCGCGTTTCCGACTGCGCAACCGAGTGGTTGGCTCATGTCGGTGAGCAGGCACACAACCTCACGTCCGGCGTGGTTCCCGATCTCGAGCATCACGCGGGCCAGGGCGCGGGCGTCATCCAGCGTCTTCATGAACGCCCCGTCACCGACCTTCACGTCAAGCACGATCGCCTGCGCCCCCGCCGCGAGCTTCTTCGACATGATCGAGCTGGCGATGAGCGGCACGATGTCGACGGTGGCAGTGACGTCGCGTAAGGCGTAGAGCTTCTTGTCGGCGGGAACGAGGTTTGCCGACTGCCCAACGATTGCCATCCCCACGTCTCGGAGCTGCGCAACGAGCTCGTCCATCGTTAGCTCGACGCGGTACCCAGGAATCGACTCGAGCTTGTCGAGGGTGCCGCCGGTATGCCCAAGCCCACGCCCGCTCATCTTCCCAAGCGGGACCCCGCAGGCGGCTACGATCGGCCCGACAGCGATCGACGTCTTGTCCCCCACCCCACCCGTCGAGTGCTTGTCGACGACTTTGCGGCCGAGCAGCGTGCCGAGGTCGATGGTCTCTCCAGAGCGCACCATCGCGTCGGTGAGCGCGTGCGTCTCGGCGCCGCTCAGACCGCGGAAGTAGACGGCCATGCACCAAGCCGCCATCTGGTAGTCAGGAACTTCATCGCGCGCATAGGCGAGAACAAGGCCGGTGAGCTCATCGAGGTCATGGGTACCTCCGTTGCGCTTCTCCTCGATCAGATCAGCTGCGCGCATGTGCCTCTGCCGCCACGGCGAAACCTGCCACTTTGTCGCCCCGTCGCATCGTCTCAAGCATACGTCGGCGTCCGGTTCACGAAGTCATCGGAGTGAGCGACTAGGACATTGCAACTGATCGTTGCAAGGCGCTCTTCGCCGCGCGAGTGGCCGGGCCGCTAGGCCGTTCAGGCCTTGGTGGCCACGAAGACGACGGGACATCGTCGGGTGGTCAGAGGGGTGGCGAGGACGTCCGGCAGCTTGCCGATCGAGGCCGAGAGGCGCTCCGAGGAGGCGAAATACGCGCGCACTGCGGCGATATCCGCAAACTCCACGGTTCCTCGCGCATCGCGACGCTCGACCGTCTCGAACGATGTCCCAAGAAGCTCGGCGCCGTTCTCGGCCGTCCCGCGAACGACGCTCATCGCTCGACGATGAGCCGCCCTGGGGCCTTCGTAGGGCTCTTGCCGCCGAGCCAGGCGCAGATCGTGGCTCCGACGTCGCCGAATTCCCCGTCGTCGTGCATCCGTCCAGCTGCGTTCTTTCCGGCGACGTACGCGAGCATAAGTGCGTGTTCGCGGGAGTGATCGGTTGAGGGCGTCGTCGGGTCACAGCCATGATCGGAGGTGATGATCAGCAGATCACCGTCGCGCAGCGCGTCGAGAATGTCGGGGAGGCGTCGGTCGAACGCCTGGAGGCAACGGTGGAAGTTCTCCGGGTCATTCCGGTGCCCCCAGAGCATGTCGGTCTCGACAAGGTTCGTGAATACGAGGCCTGAGTCGACGCTCTCGAGCAGCTCGATCGTCCGGTTGATCCCTTCCACGTTCGACTTCGTCGGAGACGACTCATCGATGTCGCAGCCAGCGAAGATGTCGGAGATCTTCCCGACCCCGTAGGTTTGATGACCGGCAGCGCGGATCGCACTCAGATAGTTCGGCTGCCGGGGCTCGAGTGAGAAATCGTGGCGGTTTGGCGTGCGCTCGTAGTGGCCTGGCTCGCCCACGAACGGCCTCGCGATGACGCGGCCAACCGCGTGCTTACCGGTGAGCAGCTCGCGCGCATCACGACAGGCCTGGTAGAGCGTCTCGAGTGGGATCGTCTCCTCGTGAGCTGCGATCTGAAACACCGAATCGGCCGAGGTGTAGACGATCCACTTCCCCGTCTTCTGATGCTCCTCACCGAACTCCTGGATCACATCCGTTCCTGACCCCGGCTTGTTGCAGAGGACGCCTCGACCGGTGCGGTTCATGAACGGGTCGATGACATCGTCGGGGAACCCGTAGGGATACGTTGGAAACGCAACCGTGGTGACGACACCCATCATCTCCCAGTGTCCCGTCGTCGTGTCCTTGCCCTTCGAGCGCTCAAGCAGACGGCCCGCAATCGCCGGTGCATACGGCTGTGGCGGGCACCCTACGAGCTCCTCGACGTTGCCGAGGCCAAATGCCTCCAGGTTCGGGAGATCGAGCCCTCCGACGACGCGAGCGATGTTTCCAAGCGTGTCAGAACCCTCGTCTCCGTAGTCCGCTGCATCAGGGAGCGCACCCGCGCCAACGGCATCGAGAACGATCACGCACGCACGAGACGTAGCAGGGCCAGACATCGGGCTATCCTACCGGGGTATGGATAAAGTCCTCGGCATCATCGAGCTCGTGCTGTACATCGTCGCGATCCTCTCGCTCTCGGCGGCAGCCACCTGGCTGGTCATCAAAGTCTCCCCATCGGAGGCCGCCAAGCTGCAGAAGGCACAGAAGTCCCAGAAGTCGCCGGACCCGACGATCTAGCGATCGTCGGCCGGGAGCGTCACGCTCCCGCTGGGGGCCTTCGCTAGCCCCGTTTCGACCCGCGCACGTGCGCGTTCGGCGCCTGTGCAACCGCATGCACCATTCCCGAGCTGTACGAGAAGGGCCCGAGCCGCCGCCTGTGCAGAGACCGCGGAGTTCGGCTTCGCACCTGGCTGACCGTCGTCACGCAGCGCATCCACGGAGCTGCCGCAACCTGAAACGAACAGCGCAACCACAATGGATGCGAGCAATCCGGCACGTCGACAGCTCATGAGAGGCCAACTCGGCGGTTACCCGCACGGCGAATGAGCTCGGAAGCCACAACCACGGCGAAGCTCGCCACGATCATCACGGTGGCCACCGGCATGAGGGTCATCGTCTTCTCCGGGAACCGCAGACCCGCATAGAGATACACCGGCAACGTCACCTGATCGCCGGAGATGAAACTTGCGATCACAACCTCGTCGACCGAGACAACGAATGCGACGAGCAACGCGGAGATAACGGCGGGTGTAATGAGCGGCAAGACAATACGCCTGAAGGTCACCCACCACGACGCACCCAGGTCCTCAGCCGCCTCCTCGAGTCGGCGATCGAGCGCCCCGATGCGCGGCATGAGAATCAGCACACAGAACGGCAGCGCGATCACAATGTGACCGATGAGCACCGCAATCAGGCTCAGATCGATCGGAATCACGGGATCGCTCGGTCGGAACAGCACGAGTAGTGAGACGCCGAGCACCACCGTCGGAACGACGAGCGGGAGCAGGATGAGCGCCGAGATCACCGATCGACCCGGGAACCGCCTCCGTGCCATGGCGTAGGAAACTGCGATCGCGATGCCGGTGGTGATGACCGCCGTGCCAATCCCTACCTTGAGCGTTGCAATGAGCGCCTTCCGAACCTCGTCGTCTCGCCACGCGTCGGCGTACCAGTGGCCCGTGAGACCGACGAACGGAAGCGCTGCAACCGTCGACTCGTTGAACGAGAACGCGATCAACACGACCGTTGGCGCATAGAGGAAAACGAGAAAGAAGACAAAGAACACGGCGAGCCCGCGCCTGCCGCCTCGTGAGAGGAAGACATCGTTCATGCGGTCGCCCCCCCTCCTTGCCGGAGGAAGCGTGCTGTCGAAAGCGTCAGGAACAGCACCACGGCAAGCAAGAAGATCGACAGAACCGACCCGGTCTGCCAGTCGAGCGCGCCGCCGACAAACTGCTGAGCGATCGCTTGACCAAACATGTACCCACTCGTCCCACCAACAAGCGACGGGGTCACATACTCACCGATCGACGGGATAAAGACGAAGAGAAACGCAGCCACAATGCCGGGAGCTGCGAGCGGCAGCGTGACCTTGCGGAGCGCCTGCAACCGGCTCGCACCGAGATCAGTACTCGCCTCGAGAAGCCTCCGGTCGATGCTCTCGAGTGCGATGAATATCGGCAGGACGATAAACGGCACCCACCCGTAGAGCAAGACGAGGATGACGGTGAACTGGCTGTAGATGAGGAACTCGAGCGGGCGATCGGCGTCGAGCAACCCGACCTGGACGAGGCCGGTGTTGATGACTCCCTGGTCGCCAAGAATGATCTTCCACGCAAACACCCGCAGCAGGTAACTCGTAAGGAAAGGGGCGATCACGATGAGGAGCCACGTGTACTTCGAACGCTTGACTCCGAACGCCAGGAAGTAGGCGATTGGAAAGGCGATCAACACCGCCAGAACAGCAGAGGTGGTGGCCATGGACACGGACTTGAAGAACAGCCGCAGGAAATCGCCTTCGGATGAAAGCTCCGCGATTCGAAGTTGTGTGTTCCCCCACGGGAGCGTCATGAAGGGTGCGAGCAGTGCTGCGAAGCACCCACCCGACACCCAGCCGCCGCCTCGCTCGAGGCGGCCGCCAAAAACGGCACCGAGCAGCAACGCCACGAATCCAAGTCCGGCGATCCAGATGGGAAACCCGATGGACACGCTCCCGAGGATCTCGAGGTCGACAGCGTGCCCGAGAAACTCGCGCCACAGCTCAAGTGAGAACGACGAGATCTCCCCTGTGAGCTCCGCCGCCGCCTCGGTTCGGGCAAAGCGGTCGACTCCGAGGCTGAACCTGATGACGAAGTAGATCGGAAAGACGAAGAAGACGAGGAGCAACACCAACGCTGGCATCGAGAGGACAAATCCCGAGTTGCGCTCTCTTTGCGCACGTGACGACCGCTTGCCGCTTGGGTCGGGTGGAAGCGCGTTGTCCGCTGTCGTCGACATGAAGAGTGGATAGGGCCGAGCGTCGGCACGACGCCCGGCCCTATCGATTGCTCTAGGCCGCCTTGACCTCGGTCGCGGCGTCCACGTACTCCTTGCGATTGTCGAGCGGCTTCTCGAACCACGCCCGCGGAGGCGCGAACGCATCCGGGTCGTCGAGGCTGAACGTCTTGATCAGCTCCTTGTTCTTGATCAGCTCGGTCACGCCGTCCTGCTGGGCCGCGCCGTACTGGTAGACGTCAGTTAGCCACGCGCCCACGGTGGGCGAGTTCGCCGCGGCAACCGCGGCATGGGCCCGACCGGGACGTTCGCTGTTCTTGTTGAGGACGAACCCGCAGACCCAGGCCAGACGCCCTTCCTTGGGCGACATGTACCGCACCTCGACGTCCTTCATCTTCGGGTGATTCTTGATCTTGTAGTACTGGTCGGGCCACGCGTATGTCGCCCAGACGTTCCCGTTGACGAAGTCGTTCACCGCATCGGTGGAGCTATCCCAGAAGTTCCGGATCTGCGGCTTGGCCTTGATCATCGTCTCCTTGGCTGCCTGGATCTGATCCGTATCGAGCAGGTTCGGATCAATCGGCTCACCAGCGTTGATCAACGCCCCGATCTTGATGATCGCGATCTCGTCGGAGAAGATCGAGATCTTCTGCTTGTACGCCGGGTCGAGAAGGATGTCCCACGACTCATCCTCGACCGCGATCGGGATCTTGTCGGCGCGATACGCAATCGTCGAGAAGCCGATGTCGAAGGCGACGTGGTA
>JANNQQ010000282.1:0-3597 GCA_031400835.1 Actinomycetes bacterium
GACACTTTCCACGCTCGTCGCCTCGGGTGTCGACATCATCAAGGCACTTGAGATCACGGCACAGACCGCTGGCAACTGGGTCGTCGAGGACGCCACGATGACGATGCGCATTCGGGTTCAGGAGGGCGCAACGATCGCGCAGCCGCTCGTCGAGTCCGCCGTCTTCCCGCCGATGGTGTCGCAGATGGTGAAGATTGGCGAAGAGACCGGCGAGCTCGAGAAGATGCTCGGCAAGGTCGCCGACTTCTACGAGGACGAGGTCGACGCAGCTGTGGCAGCACTCACGGCAATCATCGAGCCGATCATGATGATCGGCGTGGGAATGGTCGTCGGCGTGATCATCATCGCTATGTACCTCCCGATGTTCAAGATGTTGCAGCTCGTCGAATAATTCGACCCCGCGCGGCAGGCTGAGTTGAACGCGTAAGCACGTTGGGCCCCCGTCGGGGCCCGACGTGGTTAGGGAGACGCGAGCCGGGTGGTAGCCGACGGTGGTCCTACACTTCCGCCCGATGTCGGTGAAGCCTCAGCGTGAGCCGCCTCGGCGGGTCGAGGTCAGCGTCTCGTGGAAGACACTCACGGTGATCGCGAGCGCGCTCCTCCTGTCCTGGGCGTTCATCGCGGCGCGCGATGCGATTCTGCTCGTCTTCATCGCTCTGTTCATGGCGCTCGTGCTCGATACACCAACCAGGTGGATGACCGAACGCTGGCATCTCCGACGAGGGAATGCGGCGACGCTCCTTGTGCTTGGTCTTGTCGTCGTCATCACCTCCCTGGCGGTCGTGCTCATCACGCCGTTCGTCGGTGCAGTGCGCGACCTGATCGAAGATCTTCCGAACATCGTGCAACGGATCCGAGAGTCCGAGCTGTTCCAACGGCTCGATCAGCGCACGGACATAGGCGAGGAACTGCAGTCGAGGGCCGAGGAGCTTGCGACGTCCTTGCCGGGGCAACTCGGCGATGTCTTTGCGCTCGGAGGCAAGGTGTTTGGTGCGGGCCTCACGCTCTTCACGCTCACGTTCATGATCCTGTTTCTCCTCGTCGATCTCCCCCAACTCTCGGCAGCGATCCGCAGCGTCCTCTTTCCCGCGACTGCCGAGAGGGTCGAGAGAATGGAGCGCGACATCACAGCGACGATTGGCCGCTACGCGCTCGGTGCGGTAGCGATCGCGGCGATCGCGGGAACGGTGCAGGGGACTGCGGCATGGGTGCTCGGTGCACCGTTCGCGCTTGCGCTCGGGATCATTGCCGGCATGCTCGGCCTGATCCCGCAGGTCGGTGCGACGATCGCCGCCGTCGTCCTGTCGCTCGTGGTTCTCACGGTTGGAGTGCCTCAGGCGGTGGTGATGGTCGTCGTGTGTCTGGTGTACCAGCAGGTGGAGAATGTCCTTCTCCAGCCAACCATCCAGGGCAAGGCGGCCGATATCTCGGGGTTCTTCGTGATCGCGAGTGTCGTCGTCGGGGCCGCGCTCCTCGGCGTCGTTGGCGCGCTTATCGCCGTACCGCTCACAGCATCGGTTCAGATTGTCCTCCGCGAGTTCACCGCCTCCCGCCGAGCGGCGGTCGCCGAGGCTCACGCAGCCGCGGTGCCGACACCGGCCGTCGAGTAGGAGCTCTCAGGCGGCGCGGCACGTGCCGCAGGCGCCGTGAAGTACGACTTCGTGCTGCTCCATCGCATAGCCAAGCCGCTCGGCCACTTGCCCAAGGGTCTGTTCGAGATCGTCGTCTGAGAACGGTTCGACGCGGCCGCAGTCGTCGCAGACCAGATGGTGATGGTGATGCTGCCCATCGGGGAGCGCGATCTCGAACCGTGCGATCCCGTCGCCGATCTCAACGCGCTGGACAAGCCTGAGTGCGGCCAGGGTGTCGAGGACGCGATAGACGCTGGCGATACCGACCTTGCCACCGGCGGCGCGGACTCCGTCGAAGATCTCCTGCGCCGAGCGGCAGCATCCCTGATTGGCGAGGTGGTCGACAACCGCGCGGCGGGCGCCGCCTTGCCGCAGCCCCGCGTTGCGAAGGCCGTCGAGGGCATGTTCACCCCAGGGGGAGATCACTGTCACATCCAGATGATACCGATTCTCAGCATGTGATAGTCTCCTGGCGTGCAGACGAGAATCGTTCTCTTTCTCATTAGTGGCCTTGCGGCCGTGGTCTCCGGCTGCGGTACGACGGGCGAGTCGTCTGGATCGGAGGTCGACATCGTGGCGGCCTTTTACCCGCTCGCGTTCGCAGCCGAGGAGATTGGTGGCGAGGAGGTAACAGTCACAAACCTCA
The DNA here is from genome assembly GCA_031400835.1 of Actinomycetes bacterium. Taxonomy (GTDB): domain Bacteria; phylum Actinomycetota; class Thermoleophilia; order Gaiellales; family Gaiellaceae; genus Gaiella. The sequence continues at coordinate 2,278 of JANNQQ010000282.1, forward strand.
CTCGACCCGGCGCGGAGCCGCACGATCTCGAGCTCAAGGCGAGCGACGTCTCCGCGATACGCGATGCGACGACCGTGCTCTACCTTGGTCAGGGTTTTCAGCCCGGCGTCGAGAAGGCGGTACAGGATCGGTCCGGCGGAGCAATCGATCTCCTTGAGACCGAGACCCTCGCCGAGGGGCCTGACGTTGATGGCTTCGAAGGGCTTGAAGGTGGTTTGGATCCCCACGTGTGGCTCGACGCGAGCCGCTATGCGGTGATGGCGCGCACCGTGGGCTCGGCGCTTGATCGGGTCGACGCGGGAGAGGAGCTGGCGCAGCGGGCAGAGGAGCTTGACGCCGAGTACCGCCATGGCCTGGCACGGTGCGTGCGTCAGGAGATCGTCACGAGCCATGCGGCTTTTGGGTATCTCGCCTCGCGCTATGGGCTCGTACAGCTGCCCCTTACGGGGCTCTCCCCGGAGGCTGAGCCGAGCCCCAGGGCGCTCGAGGAGCTCGTCAACGAGGTCAGGGACAACGGCGCAACGACCGTGTTCTTCGAAACGCTCGTCTCGCCTGAGCTCGCCGATACCGTCGCGCGCGAGGCGGGCGTGAAGACCGCGGTGCTGAACCCGCTCGAAGGGCTGACCGAGGAGCAGATTGCGAGCGGAGCGGACTACTTCTCCGTGATGAGAGAGAATCTCGCGGTGCTGCGTGAGGCTCTTGAATGTACGTAGTCACCCAGCCGGCGGTTGAGCTAACCGACGTCACCTTCGCATATCGCGGCAGCCCTCCCGCGCTTGAGAATGTAACCCTGACGATCGGGCAGGGCGAGTTTGTCGGGATCGCGGGACCGAACGGCGGTGGGAAAACGACGCTCCTTCGGCTCGCCCTCGGATTGGAACAACCCGACCTCGGGAAGATATTACTCTTCGGGCGCCCCCCGGGGCAGAGAGGCGGCCCACGAATTGGCTACCTCCCCCAGCGGGCACAGGTCGTTGCGGGAGCACCCGTTACCGTCCGCGAGCTTGTCGCGGCGGGGAGGCTCGCCGTGCGCGGGCCGATCGGGCCGCTGCGACCAAGAGACCGCGCCGTGGTCGCAGATTCGATTGAGCGGGTCGGCCTCGCAGCGCGCTCAGATGCGCCTCTGCGGACGCTTTCCGGAGGGATGCAGCAGCGCGCCTTCATCGCCAAGGCCCTTGCAGCTGAGCCGAGCCTTCTCGCACTCGATGAGCCGACGACCGGCGTCGATGCCGAGTCGCAGGATTCGTTGGCCGGTCTTCTTCGGGAGCTGCGGGACGAGCTCGGGGTGACGATCCTCTATGTCTCGCACGAGTTCGGTGC
>JANNQQ010000283.1:0-2220 GCA_031400835.1 Actinomycetes bacterium
TACGGCGGCTCACATCAACGAGATTGTCAGGGGCAGGCGCGGCATCACGCCCGCCACAGCGTGGCTGCTCTCGGAGGCGTTCGATACCTCGCCTCAACTCTGGCTGAAACTCCAGATGCTTTACGACCTCGCCCATGAGAGGCCGCGTCGACGGGTGGCATCCCTCGTCCCGACACGTGTGGCGGGTTGATTCCCCACGGTCCCGGGGGGCGGCGTGCTCCCCGATTCGTACCCGGGGGGGCCGTTCCTTGACGGAACCCTTGCGCCTTCTACCCTGTTGCGCTTCCCGAGAAGCCCCCCCGAAATCATGCCGAAGCTCAAGACCAACCGCTCGATCGCCAAGCGCTTCAAGCTCACCAAGTCGGGCAAAGTGAAGCGTTTCCACGCGAACTCGAGCCACCTCCAAAGCGGCAAGAAGTCGTCGCGCCGTAGGAAGCTCCGCAAGAGCGGCCTCGTCAAGGGCAAGCAGGCGATCACGTATCGCCGTTTCCTCGGCGGCTAGGCGCCTCTCACCCCACACTTTTCGTTCTTGCCTGATTCGATCGGAGTTCGTGTCCCATGGCTCGCGTAACGAACACCCCCGCGCGTTTGCGTCGCAAGCGCCGCCTCTTGAAGGCGGCCAAGGGCTTCTGGGGCGCCCACCGAAACCTGCACAAGGTTCTCAAGGAGAACCTCCATCGCGCGTGGGCCTACGCCTACAAGGGCCGCAAGCTCAAGAAGCGCGACTTCAGGAGCCTCTGGATCGTCCGTCTCTCGGCCGCGGCCCGCGCTCGCGGACTGCGCTACAGCCAGCTCGTTCAGGGGCTCACCAAGGCCGGCGTGACGCTCAATCGCAAGATGCTCTCGGAACTCGCGATCCGCGATCCGAAGGGCTTCGACGTGGTCTTTGCGCAGGCAAAGGCCGCCCTGGCGGGGTAAGCCACCCGTTCGAGGCGGTCGCAGTGCCCCTTCGGGGGGTGCGGGCCGCAGACTTCTTCCTGCGGCCCGCCGAACAGCGCGGGTAGCACGGTGGAGGAGGTCTCGATGCTCGAGCGAATTCAGGTTCTGACGACCGAGGCGACCGCGGCGATCGACGCCGCGACGTCGCCCGACGCCATTGAAACGTTGCGCGCGGCCTGGCTCGGTCGCAGCGGCAAGTTCCAGGAAGTGCTGCGGGCGCTCGGCACGCTTCCCGCGTCCGATCGCGGTCCCGTCGGCAAATCGGCAAACGACGCCAAGGAACGGCTCGGTGCCCTCCTCGAGGCGAAACTCGCCGTTCTGCGCAACGCAAGCGAGGCCTCCCTCGGTGACCGCGAGTGGGTCGATGCGTCGATGGCGGTCGCCGCGGGCGGTCGGCGGTCCGGAACGATTCACCCCGTCTCGCAATTGATCCGCGAACTCGAAGACACCTGCCTCTCGATGGGCTTCGACGTGCTCGACGGCCCCTGGGTCGAGGACGAATTCCACAACTTCGAGGCCTTGAACATCCCGAAGGACCACCCCGCGCGCGACATGCAGGACACGACCTGGCTCGAGGACGGCAACCTCATGCGCACGCACACCTCGCCGGTCCAGATCCGGGCGATGGAGACGAGGAAGCCGCCCATTCGCGCGGTCGCGATCGGTCGCGTCTTTCGTCACGAGGCGCTCGACGCGAGCCACGAGAACACGTTCCACCAGATCGAGGGGCTCCTCGTCGATCGCGACGTCAACGTCGGGCATTTGGTCCACACGCTGCGCGCGCTGCTCGGCGCGATCTTCGGACGCGAGGTCGAGGTGCGCCTTCGTCCCTCGTTCTTCCCGTTCACCGAGCCGTCGTTCGAGATGGATTTGCGCTGTCTCGTCTGCACGGGCAAGGGCTGCCCCGTGTGCAAGCGTACGGGCTGGGTCGAGATTCTGGGCTGCGGGCTCGTCCATCCGAACGTGCTCCGCGCGGGCAAAATCGACCCCTCCGTGTTCTCGGGGTTCGCCTTCGGGCTGGGTGTCGATCGACTGTTGATGATGCGCTACGGCATCGAGGACAGCCGCCACTTGATGAGCGGAGACCACCTTCTCGAGCCCGCCGCCCAACCGCTCGACACCTTCGACGTCGGCGGTGCGCAGCGGCAGCAGGCGCACGGCCTCGTCGACGGAAATGCCCGAGAGGTCGACCAACTCCGACAGCCAGTTCCAGGAAAGTTTCATCCGATCACCCCGCGCGCGAACTGACGCATGAACCGCAGGTCCCCGCTCATCAAGTGG
>JANNQQ010000284.1:0-4922 GCA_031400835.1 Actinomycetes bacterium
CTCGGACCGAATGGAGCGGGAAAGACCACGCTCTTCAACCTCGTGGCGGGCGACTTCCAGCCTTCTGCCGGGACGATCGAGGTGATGGGGCAAGACGTCACGCATCTGCCCGCCAGGGTGCGGCCAAAGCTGGGCCTTGCCCGGACGTACCAGAAGACGAGGCTCTTCTCGGGCATGTCCGTCGAGGACAACATCTTTCTCGCGATCGTGGGGCACGACGGCGGTCGCCTGCGGGTGTTCTCGAGCAAGCAGGACAAGCTCGTACGCGAGCGGGCGCGAGCAGCGGCGGAGCGGGTGTTGCTCGGCGACAAGACGGACAGTTTTGTGCGCGACCTCTCGCACGGCGAGCAGCGCCAGCTCGAGGTTGGGATGGCGAGCGCGGTCGAGCCGCAGCTGATGTTGCTGGACGAGCCGGCCTCCGGTCTCTCATTCGGCGAGCGCGAGCGGTTGACGGAGCTGCTGCTGGGCCTCCCGACCGACGTGACCCTGATCTTGATCGAGCACGACATGGACGTTGCACTCACCGTCGCCGGGTATGTGACGATGATGCACGACGGCCGCAAGGTCGTCGAGGGAACTCCCGCCGAGATCCGCGGCAACCAGATGGTGCACGACATCTATCTCGGAAACCGCTTCCACGAGGAAGTGCCTATGAGCGGCCAGGAGAACGAGTGAGCGACGCACTGCTGGAGATCGAGGGCCTGGACGCCTCCTACGGGTCGGCTCAGGCGCTTGAGGGTGTCTCGTTGACGATGGGTTGCGAGGCCGTTGCCGTCATCGGTCGCAACGGGATGGGCAAGACGACGCTCTGCAACTCGATATTGGGCATCGAGCCGCCGAATGCGCAAGGGTCAGTGCGCTTCCGTGGTACCGAGTTGCTCGGGAAGCCGTCGTACAAGATTGCTGGGGCCGGCATCGCGTACGTGCCACAGGGTCGCCGGCTATTCCAATCGCTGACGACAGACGAGCACCTGAAAATGATCAGGACGCCTCGCTCGGGACGGTGGACCTCGGCGGCGGTCTACGAGCTCTTCCCACGGCTCGCCGAACGTAAGAAGGTCAGCGCCACCCAGCTGTCCGGTGGAGAACAGCAGATGCTCGCGATCGGACGCGCGTTGCTCACAAATCCGGATCTGCTCATCATGGACGAGCCATCCGAAGGTCTTGCGCCAACGATCGTGGAGCAGGTGATCGCCACCTGCCAGTCACTCGTGGCGGAGGGCATGGCGATCCTGCTCGTCGAACAGAACCTTGGTGTGGCAACCGAGGTCGCCGTCCGACAACTCGTGATGGTGGCGGGTCGAATTGCTGCCGAGACGACGGCAGAGGCGTTGATGGCCGATCCCGAGGCCCAGCGTCGCTACCTCGGCGTCGAGCCGTTGGCATCGTGACTGCGGCACGTCGGTAGACAGGAGCAAAAGCGATGTCATCGGGCACACCGGGTGGTTCACCGCGAAGGAGAACCGCTGTCCTTGTCGGGACGCTCGACACGAAGGGGATCGAGTACGCCTACCTCCGTGACCGGCTTCTTGAGCTGGACGTCGACGTCATCCTTGTGGACGCGGGAATTGTGGGCGAACCGCTTTGTCAGCCAGACATCACACGCGAGGAGGTCGCTGCCGCCGTGGGAGCCGACGTCGCCGCGCTGGCGACCGCCGGCGATCGCGGAGCTGCGGTGGAGACGATGGCGCGAGGAGCGGCCGAGATCGTTGCGGGGCTCCATGCCGAGGGTCGGCTCGACGCGATCGGGGCGCTCGGTGGCTCCGGTGGTTCCGCTCTGGCAACAGCTGCGATGCGGAGGCTTCCGATCGGCGTACCGAAGCTCATGGTCTCAACCGTCGCGTCGGGGGACACGAGCCCGTACGTCGGCTCGGTCGACGTCACGATGATGTACTCCGTCGTCGACATCGCCGGGATCAACCAGGTGTCGGCTCGCATCATCTCGAATGCCGCTGGCGCACTTGCCGGGATGGCCCGCGCGACGGTGCCGGATCTCGGTGAGACACGCCCGCTGGTAGTCGCATCGATGTTTGGGGTGACAACCGCCTGCGTGACTACCGGGCGTGAGCGGCTCGAGGAGCTCGGGTACGAGGTGCTGGTGTTCCACCAGACCGGAGCGGGTGGCGGGTCGCTTGAGGAGCTGATCAAGACCGGTCTTGTCGTCGGTTCGTTCGACGCGACGACCACGGAGTTTTGCGATGCGGTTGTAGGCGGAGTTCTTGCCGCTGTCCCCGGGCGTCTGGAGTCCGCGGGTCGCGTCGGGATTCCCCAGGTTGTGTCACTCGGCGCGCTCGACATGGTGAACTTCGGGCCGGCCGAGTCGGTTCCCGAGCGCTTTCGCGAGCGGAATCTCTACGTTCACAACCCCACGATCACGCTCATGCGGACGACGCCTGATGAGTGCCGCGAGATAGCGCGTGTCATCGCAGGGAAGCTCAACGCCGCGACCGGGCCGACCGAGCTCTTCATCCCGTTGCGCGGTGTCTCTGCGATAGCGACGCAGGGCCAACTCTTCCATGATCTCGAAGCGGACGAGGCGTTGTTTGAGACGCTCCGCACCGAGCTCGACCCGACAAAGGTGGTCATCCATGAAGTCGACACGGACGTGAATGACCCGACGTTTGCCCTCGCGATGGCGAACCGCTTGCACGAGCTCATCGAGGCGAGCGCGTGACGCAAGCGCCGCGATGGACGACAACCGGTGTGAGACACCGGTTCCTGTCAAGCGATTCCCGTTGCGAATCTGCACCAATCGTTCCACAGGCGCCGCCCGAAGGTGCCAGCGTCGTAGGAGGCCGCGCGTGACCCGTAGCGAAGCACTTGCACGACTGCGCGTCCAGATCGACGCCAAGCAGCCGGTCATTGGCGCCGGAGCAGGCACCGGCCTCTCGGCAAAGTGCGCTGAGGCGGGTGGAGCCGATCTGATCATCATCTACAACTCCGGCCGGTATCGCATGGCCGGACGAGGGTCGTTGTCGGGCCTCCTGCCGTACGGGGACGCCAACGCGATCGTGATGGACATGGCCCGCGAAGTGCTCCCGATAGTCGCCGAGATCCCTGTCCTCGCGGGCGTTTGCGGCACCGATCCTTTTCGTCTGATGGACGTCTTCCTCGACGAGGTCAAGCGCGTTGGGTTCAGCGGCGTTCAGAACTTTCCGACCGTCGGGCTCTTCGAGAACACGTTCAGGGCGAACCTTGAGGAAACGGGCATGAGCTACGGCCTCGAGGTAGACCTCATCCGGCGTGCGCGCGAAAAGGATCTCCTGACTGCGCCTTACGTCTTCGATACCGATGAGGCCGAGGCGATGGCCAGGGCCGGCGCCGATGTTCTCGTGCCGCACATGGGGCTCACGACCGGTGGGACGATTGGCGCCGACACTGCCAAGACGCTGGAGAGCTGCGTGCCGCTCATCCAGGCGATGTGCGATGCAGCCAAGCGCATCAACCCCGACATCATCGTGCTCTGCCATGGCGGGCCGATCGCCGAGCCCGACGATGCCGCGTACGTCATCGCGAACACGGAAGGTGTGGTCGGGTTCTTCGGTGCCTCATCCATGGAGCGCCTGCCGACCGAGATCGCTATGACTGATCACATGAAGCGGTTCAAGTCGATCCCCGTATAGACGATCGAGAGGAGCACCACATGAGCAAGTTCGTTATGAAGGGTGATGTAGCGGTCGCCGACTTCGACTGGGGTAGCGCGGGCATGCGCGTCGACCCGCCGAGCACGGGCTGCTCGACGTTCGTCGTAATGGATGTCACTCTCGCTCCCGGTGGCGGTCACGCCTTCCATCGGCATCCCGACCAGGACGAGATCATCATTGTCAAATCCGGCAAGGTGACGCAATACCTCGAGAGCGAGGCGCGGACACTCACGGTCGGTGATTCGATCTACATCGACAGGGATGTCGTTCATGCGTCGTACAACGACTCGGACGCGGATGCCGAGTTGCAGGTGATTCTCGCGCCGCCGGTTGGCGAGGGTGGTTACGAGACGGTTGATGTGTCGGTCGACGAGCCGTGGGTGTCGCTGCGTTGACGGTGTTGACCACGCGGGAGTGGGGCTCGGGTTATGGCACGCCGGTGATCTGTCTCCATGGCGTGACCGGCCACGGAGGGCGCTTCGCGCAACTGGCGGCACTCATCGACCGCAGGGTTGTCGGCGTTGATCTCCTCGGCCACGGCTACTCGTCATGGGATCCGCCGTGGGATCTGGACGCGCATCTCGACGCGCTCGTCGAAACGGCGGGCGCGCTAGGAATCGACCAGGCAGTGTGGGTCGGACACAGTTTTGGCGGCCGTCTCGTCGCCGAGCTCGTGGCGCGCGACCCCGATCGGGTCGCAGCGGCTGTCCTTCTAGACCCTGCGCTCTACATAGACCCCACGGTGGTTCGCCCTCGCGCTGAGGGGCTCTGCACCGACACGTCGTTCGGCAGTCCGAACGAGGCGATCGAGGCGCGGTTGAGCGATGGATCGGTGTTCACGACACCGAGGGACATCCTCGAGGAGGAGATGGTCGAGCACCTCACGGAGGGCATCGATGGGCGTTGGCGGTTCCGCTTCTCCTCTCCCGCGGCGATTGGAGCCTGGAGCATCATGAGCCGACGGGGCGCCGGTGTGCCCACCACCGTGCCGACGCTCGTCGTCCTCGGCGAGAGGTCGTGGATCTCAGCGCCGCCGACACCGAGGATCGCGACGATCCACGTCGTCAACGTGCCAGGCGGCCACAGTGTCCTTTGGGACGACTTCGATCAGACCGCGAACGCCGTCACCGCGTTTCTCGAATCCCTGTAGGGAAGACTTCCCTTAGAGCACGTTTCAGAATGAAGCCTTGTGCCGCCGGATCGAGCTGCGCGGCACGCTGCTTCGTCCTCGGTCGCCCAGATATGTCCCATATCTGCGGCTCCCTGCGTCCTCGCATC
>JANNQQ010000285.1:0-1576 GCA_031400835.1 Actinomycetes bacterium
GCGACGCTGATGAGCGCGTAGTCGTGGACGCCGTGGTACTGGCCCTCGAACTTGACGATCTTCTCGCGGCCGGTATGGGCACGGGCGAGGCGCATCGCGTGCATCGTCGCCTCGGTGCCGGAGACCGTCATCCGGGCCATGTCCACCCAGCCGCTGAGCCGGCAGAGGAGCTCCACCGCGGCGACCTCGTCCTCGGACGTCAGGCTGAAGCTGACCCCGCGGCGCATCCGCTCGTTGACGTAGTCGTCAACCCGCTCATCGCCATGACCCAGGATCACCGGGCCGTAGCCCATCCGCAGATCGACGAACCCGTTGCCGTCGAAGTCCCAGACCTCGCCGCCCTTGCCCCGATCCACGTAGATCGTGTCCTCGCCCCACGCGCGGAAGTTCGAGTCGGTGCCGCCGGGCAGCGTCTTGATCGCGCGCTGGTACAGCTCGTGCTGTCGATCGCGGTTGATGGCGGGGCGGGCGGAGGGCTCAGTGGCCATGTTCGTCCTCGGCTGATGGGTTGGGTGGGCTCGGCCTGCGGAACGCCAGTTGCGCACAGTGGGACGCGAGGGGTGCATGGTGCCATACGGGCCGACCCGGCGTCAACGCGAATCGCGTGGCATCGGGCTAAGTCTGGGAGTGATTCGGCTGTGGCGTCGGCCGGTGCCACTTCGGCCCGAGGTTCTCCCATACGCTGCCCCGGCGAGCCTTAGCGCGGACCCGGGCCCATCGGGGCGTCACTATCGGGCGCTCCCACGCTCAGCAGAGGTGGTGGAGTGCCCTCGTATGGCCCGAATCCCGTGTTAGTGCTCGCCACACCGGCATATGGGAATACCGCGGCACCGCGGCCCCTGTCACTCCGACGGCGACGTCGACGCGTCCCTGCGTCTCCGCGCGGGCCAGGCAGTCAAGTCCCAAGTTGCCGCTACGTCCCTTCTTTGTCGATCGGGGTCGTGGATTCGTCGGTGAATAGCTTTTGGTCATCCCGTTCGAGCCCCATGAGGTCGAGGGCCATCCGCGCTCGGTCACGTTCGAGCGCCCACTCCGGGCCGTTGATGAAGGCAGCGGCCGTGAGGCCGTCGTCCCCGAACCATTGGAGATCAGCGTCGATCAGCCGCGCGAGCTCAAGGGCACGTTCGGGGACGACGTCCGCAAGCACTTCGAGGATGACCATGCCCATGTCGTTGTGGAGCTCGAACGGCAGGACGTTCTGATCATCCGGCTCCCGCTGGCGGTTGTCAGCCGCGAGGGCCATTCCCGGATCCGCAGCGATCCAACGGAGCATGCTCTCGAGGTTCGCACGTTGCCACTGGCGATTACCCTCCTGCCAGTCGACCCCATCGGCGTTGACCAAGTGCGGAAAGTGACTCATGTCCACTTGTGGAGTGTCGCTCATTTACAACCGCGTCCATCGCCGGGTGGAACGCTCGTGGACCGCTCGACGGTGACACCATAGGGGCATGACAGCGTCGTCGAACGACCCGATCAGCTACTGGCTGCGCGAGCCTGGACCGACCTTCGAGGCGCCGCTCGAGGGCGATGCGACGGCCGATGTCGTCATCGTGGGTGGTGGCTTTACGGGCCTGTG
>JANNQQ010000286.1:0-6803 GCA_031400835.1 Actinomycetes bacterium
GGCCGGCTCACAGCCATAGCCATGCCGGCCCACCAACGCCTTGGCGTCGAGTATTTCCGCGTCGTTCACCTGCCGCACCACCCCGTCCAGCGCCTCCAGCGCGCGCAGCGCCTTAAGCAGATTGACCGGGTCGCCGATCTCGATTGCGCTGGCAATCGTATGCGCCTTGCGCCCCGCTGTCTGCCGCTGGGCGAAGTAGCGCTCGATCGCCGTGTGATCGGGCGCTCCGGCATGGAACCGGACTCCGCGCTCATGAAACAACTCATAGAGCGGATTGGCCCCGGCCGCATTGACGACCGCCAGCCTCGGCATGCGCGGGATGAGGCCTAGTTCGCGCAGCTCCATGAATGCCTTGCCGAAGGCACTGCAATTGCCCAAGTTTCCGCCCGGCACAATGATCCAGTCCGGAACTTCCCCGCCCAGCCCCTCGAGCACGCGGTACATGATCGTCTTTTGACCTTCCAGCCGGAACGGATTGACCGAGTTCATCAGATAGAGACCGTGCCGCGTGGTCGATTCACGCACCAGCCGCATACACGCATCAAAATCGCCCTCGATTTGCAGGGTCACCGCGCCATAATCCAGCGCCTGCGCCAGTTTGCCCAAGGCAATTTTTCCGCTGCCCACAAACACCACCGCTTGCATCGGGTGACCGTCGGCCAGCCGTGTCCGCGCCGCGAACAGCGCCAATGACGCGCTGGTATTTCCCGTCGAAGCGCACGCGACGCGCCGGCGACCCAGACACCGGGCACGGTTGTCCGGCCGGTAGCGTCGACCTTGGCGAGCCCGCCTTTGTCAACTTCGAAGCCGAGCGACCTCATTAAGCAGTCGTCGTGCGCATGCAGCGCTGGCCTGATGAAGAGTGCGGTGCGCGGGATGGACCCGCCCTCAGATAGCTGGACGGCATCGAGACGATCGTTGACGATCGAAAGTTCCTCGACCCGACCATCGATGACCTGGATGCCGCGCGCGTCGAGCGCCTCCCGCTCGGTCGCCGTGACCGGATAGGTGTGCGCGAAGAAGATGACGTCGTCAGACCATTGGCGGAGAAGGTGCGCGTGGTCGACCGAGCCGGCGCCGGTACCGATGACACCGATTGGCTGGTCGCGAACCTCCCAGCCGTGGCAGTAGGGGCAGTGGAGGAAATCTCGGCCCCAACGCTCGTGGACGCCGGGTATATCGGGCAGCTGGTCAACCGCTCCGGTCGCGAGAAGAAGCCGTCGCGCTGTCACGGTGCGGCTACCGGCGAGGGTGAGCGTGAACTCACGAGTGATCTCGACCACCCGGTCGTTGATGATCTCGACGCCGTACCCCAGGATTTCCGCGCGCGCCGCTGCGAGAAGGTCAGCGGGCGGCATGCCGTCGCGTGACAGAAAGCCTTGCATGTGGGCTGCTGGAGCGTTTCGCGGCTCCCCAGCGTCGATGACGGCGACTCGACGCCGCGCACGGCCGAGCACCAGAGCGGCGCTCAGGCCGGCCGCGCCGCCGCCGACCACCACCACGTCGTATGCGTTTGTTTTCATGGCCCGACATTGCCGACCGCAACGGTGGGCGGCCAGTTTTGTTGCTGTTTCTGGGAACGGTGGGTTAGCGTGGGTGTCGTGGAGGAGTCGCCAACGATCCCAGGTGTCCTCGCTGAGGTCGGCCCCCGCCTGAAGCGGCTCAGGCAGAAACGCGGTGTCACCCTGACGGCGCTTGCCGCGAAGACGGGGATCTCAAAGAGCACACTGTCCCGGCTGGAGAGCGGCCAACGGAAGCCCAGCCTCGAGCTACTCCTACCACTCGCGGAAGCTCATCAGGTGCCGCTCGACGAGCTCGTCGGCGCGCCCGAGGTCGGCGATCCTCGCATTCGACTCAAGCCGCGAGTCCGCAACGGCCGCATGGTCTTCCCACTGACAAAGGAGTCAAGCGGCGTTCACGTATGGAAAGTCGTCATCCCGCCAGAGCGGGACCGAAAACTGCGTAAGCACGACGGCTACGAATGGCTGTACGTCCTGTCGGGGAACATGCGGCTGATCCTCGGCGAACACGACATCACGATGGGGCCCGGCGAGGTCGCCGAATTCGACACCCGACTACCGCATTGGTTCGGCCCTGCAGACGACATGCCGGTCGAGATCCTGAGCGTTCACGGGAGCCACGGCGAACGCATGCACGTCCGCGCCGCTCCCCGCCGCAAGACCAAGAACGACAGCCCGGGCTAATCCAAAAGGATCGAAGCGAGCGAAAAGCACAACGGCGTAGCCGCGAAGCGGGCGAGGCGAAAAGATAGCGGGGGCAGGATTTGAACCTGCGACCTCCGGGTTATGAGCCCGGCGAGCTACCTGACTGCTCCACCCCGCGACGCGGCGTCTATCGTAGCACCGGATGTCTGGATTCTGGGCTTCACTCGTTGTGCTCGCAGCCGGCGTCGTTGGCGGAATCGCCTACGGAGCACTCCGCGGACTCGCGCTCTGGCGACAGCTGAAGCGCACCGGTCGGGCGTTCGGGAGCGAGACCGACCGGATCTCGGACGCAGTCGCCTCGATCTCGGATCAGCTCGAGCGCGCAAGCAAGAGCTCGGCAGCGCTTGGACGCGCGAGCGAGCGGCTGGCAGCCTCACGGGCAGCGCTCGACGTGCAGCTTTCGGCAGTGCGCGAGGCGCGGGCGGCAGTGCGGCGCGCGTTCTGGTTCGTGCCTGGCGTCTGACGCGCTTCGGCAACTGCACCTACGCGCCAGTAGCAGCGAGCAGGCCCTGCACGTAGCCGATCGCGTGGAGGCGGCCGAGCGTCGGGTAACCAGGCACCTCCATGCTGTCGCCCGCGAGCGCGGGCGAGTGGTCGGTGCGAAGCGGTGCCTCCACCCCACTTTCCAGGTACGCGCGGATGCAGGCGGCCATGTCGGTAGGGCCCTCATCGTGGAAGGTCTCGACGAAGCTATCCGGTGTGCCGCGCACGTCGCGGAAGTGGACAAAGTGAATCCGGCCCGCTTCGCCGAAGCGACGGATCGCGCCCGGGAGGTCGTCCGTCATAAGAGCGACGTTGCCCTGGCACATCGTCATCCCATTGACGGGGCTGGGAGCGATCTCGAAGACACGGTCGTAGGCGTCGAGCGTGCGAATGATCCGCGCGATTCCGCGGAGCGGCGACAGCGGCGGGTCATCCGGATGCAGTGCGAGTGAGACACCAGCCTCCTCCGCAACAGGCACCACGCGCTCGAGAAACCACGCCAACGTGTCCCAGAGGGTCTCCTCGGAGACCGGTGCACCAGGCGCCGGGTCTGCGTCGTCCCAGACAGAGAGGTCGAACCCGCTCACCGTTGCTCCGCCGCGCCCTTCGAGTGCAACCGACGTGCGCGACCACGGGACGACCGCCATCCAGTTGTAACAGAGCACCTCGACCCCGAGCTTCCCCATGTTCCGGATCAGCGTGAGCACATGCTCGAGCTCCTCCTCCCTCCCCGGAAGGCCGAGGCGGAGGCGGTCCATCGGCGGGTTGTCCTCGATCACCGTGAGTGAGAAACCGGCGTCGGCGACCTGCTGGCGGTAGAGCGCGAGCGGGCCGTACTCCCACGGCTGCTCGGGCGCATGCGCGCGCCAGTCGCCGAACGTGCGCGGAAGCACTCCTACGGCTTCATTGATCCCAAGCTGGCGCAGTTGTGTCCACGCCGTCACGGGTCGCGGTTCGAGGAGAATTTCTGCGAGGCGAAGCATGTGCCGACGATACTCCGTTCTTGGCCTGAGGTTAGAGTCGCAGCGTGGATTTCCGCGACACGCCCGAGGAGGCCACGTTTCGCGCCGAGCTTCGCACGTGGCTTGAGGCAAACCTCCCGACGCAACTTCGAGGGCACGTAAGCGGAGCCACCCACGCCGACGGCGACAGCATGCGTTCCTGGAGCCGCGCACTGTACGAGGCTGGCTATGCAGGCCTCACCTGGCCGAAGGAGTACGGAGGCCAGGGTCGCTCGCCCAGCTTCCAGGCCATCTTCTTCGAAGAGGAAGCGCGCGCCCAGGCCCCTGGGCACATCGGGGACATCGGGCTCGGGATGGCAGGGCCGACGATCCTCACGCACGGCACAGAGCTTCAGAAGGCCCAGCATCTCCAGCGGATCCTCTCGGCCGACGAGCTCTGGTGCCAGGGCTTCTCAGAACCAGAGGCCGGCTCCGATCTCGCGGCGGTCGGAACGAGCGCCCGCCTCGAGGGTGGTCGCTTCATCGTCGACGGCCAGAAGGTCTGGTCGTCGGTCGCGCACGTTGCCGACTACTGCCTTCTCCTCGCGCGCAGCGATGCCGGATCACATCGACACGACGGGCTTACCTACCTCCTCGTCGACATGCGTAGCCCCGGGATCGAAGTGCGCCCGCTGCGACAGCTGACGGGCGACGCCGAGTTCAACGAGGTGTTCTTCTCGGCTGTCGAGGTGCCGGTCTCGCAGGTCCTCGGCGAGGTCGGCGGCGGTTGGAAGGTCGCGATGACGACCCTGCTGCATGAGCGAGCTACTCTGGGGCTCTCACTCGTGGCGCGTCTCGACGCCGCGGTACGACGGTTGCTTGCGCTCGCCCGCGACAGAGGTGCGACTCAGGCACAGCGCGAGGCGCTCGGGCGGGAGTGGGCCGAGCTCCAGGGGCTGCGCGTCACGGCGTATCGCTCGCTCGCCGCGCTCACCCAAACCGGGACGCCAGGCCCCGAAGGCACGCTTCTCAAGCTGCATTGGTCCGAGGCAAACCAGCGGCTGACAACCCTCGCACTTGAGCTCCTCGGCCCCGACGCCCAACTACACGGAGACAGCTCGCCCTATGGCGGTGTGTGGCAGGCCCAGCAACTCCGCAGCCGCGGCAACACAATCGAGGCGGGGACCTCCGAGATCCTCCGTTCGATCATCGCCGAGCGCGTCCTCGGCCTGCCTCGGAGCCGCTGATGGACGTTGCGTTTACCGCTGAGCAAGACGAGCTCCGATCGCAGGCGCAGACATTCCTCTCCGCGACGCCCGCGCCTACGTGGCGCGAGTTGGCCGAGCTCGGCTGGACGGGGGTCTCGGTGGGAGTTGAGAACGGCGGCGCAGGGCTTGGGTTTGTCGAGGAAGGAATCGTGCTTGAAGAGCTAGGACGAGCGCTCGTGCCCGGGCCTTACCTCGCCACCGTCGCGGGTCTCCTGCCCGCGCTCCCAGCGGAGGAGCAGGCGAAGGTCGCCAGAGGCGAGGCCAGCTGGGTGCTCTCGCTCGGCCCTCTCATTCCGCATCTCGACACCGTCACGAATGTTGCGATCATCGGTGGTGATGGGATCTACGAGCTCGTCGGCTTCGAACGCGAGCTCCTCGCGACGCTCGACGAGACCCGCCCGCTTGGAGTCGTGACAGGCGGCGATGCCGGCCGGCGCCTGGCCGGTTCAGACTGGCTGCCCCGCCTACGAACCCGGACGCTCACCGCCCTCGCCCTTGAGGCAAGCGGTGTCGGCGCTCGGGCGCTCGAGTTGGCGCTTGATCACGCGCGCGAGCGACGACAGTTCGGCACCACAATCGGCGCCTTCCAGGCGGTAGCCCATCCGCTCGTCGATGTCTACAAGCAGCTTGAGCTCGGCCGCTCGCTCGCGCTGTGGGCCGCGTGGTGCGTCGCTGTCGACGATCCTGACGCGGGGCTTGCCGCAGCAGCTGCAAAATCCGTCGCCGGCGATGCGGCAGTGTTCGCGTGCGAGCAGGCAATCCAGACGCACGGCGGCTCTGGCTTCGTCTGGGACAATCCCTTGCGGCGCCTGTACGGCCGCGCGCTTGGGATCCGATCATGGGAAGCTGGTTCCGCACAGCTTCGCGGCGAAATCGCAGCCCAACTGCTGGACGGAGGTAACGATCGATGGACGGCCTGATGATGTGCGGATGCCGACGCGGAGGCTCTGCGAAGACAGCAGTTGGAAAGTTCCGGAAGACCGCCCTGCGCGAACGGTTCGCGGTCGCACCGGCTACTGAAAACCAGTAGAGAGGAGTCCATGGGAACCTTCATCACCACAGAGCTCCACGAGGCCGTCGGGCTGATCATCATCGACCACCCGCCGGTCAACGCTCTTTCAACCCCGCTCCTCGAGGAGCTTGAGACGGAGCTCGATCGACTCGACCGCAGCCGTGAGGTCCGCGCGATCGTGCTCGCCGGCGCAGGGGAGCGGGCGTTCGTCGCCGGCGCCAACATCAAAGAGTTCCCCGAGCTCCGCGAGGCGACCGCGGACGGCGGCCCCGCACACGCCCTCCAGCGTGTTGGCCACCGCATGGACGCCGCCTCAACGCCGCTTGTGGCAGCTATCCGCGGGTACTGCCTCGGTGGCGGGCTCGAGCTCGCAATGTGCTGCGACATCCGCATCTGCGGAGACGACGCGAAGCTCGGGCAGCCCGAGATCAAGCTCGGCCTGATCCCCGGTGGCGGTGGGACGCAGCGGCTACCACGGCTCGTGGGCACGGGCCACGCGATGCTGCTCAACCTCACCGGCGATCCAATCGACGCAGACACAGCGCTTGCGTGGGGGATGGTCGAGCGGGTCGTCCCGTCCGCCGAGGTCATCGTCGCCGCCCTTGAGATCGCGGCGCAGATTGCGAAGCAGTCCCCCACGGCGGTCGCGGTCATCAGAGAACTCGCCCGAACTACACGCGATCTACCGCTCGAGGAAGGCCTCAGGCGCGAGGCAGATGCCTTCATGCGCTGCCTGCGCTCCGACGACGGGATCGAAGGGGTCGCTGCGTTCCTCGAAAAGCGCGAGCCCAACTTCACCGGGGCTTCTTGATGAGGCTAGGGCTCCAGCTCGGCTATGACGACCCCGTAGCGGCGGTCGCTCTCGCCGAAGAGG
>JANNQQ010000287.1:0-9197 GCA_031400835.1 Actinomycetes bacterium
ATCCAGACTTCGACATCCGGTGGCGGAAAGTCACAGTCCGTTTGTTCACCCACGACGCGAACGCGCTCACGCTGCGCGATCTCGAACTGGCGATTCAAACCGACGCGTTGGTGAAGGTCGGCTGAGCGTCACTTTCTTAACAACACACCCTCGAGACTGAATGCCAACACCGCCACGAGAATAAGCCAGGTCCAAACTGGCACCTTGGGCGTGGGACCCGACGGCCCGCCGGCGTCGCGCACCGCGTCCTCGCCAAACCACGAAGTGAGCGCTGCGGGCGAGTGCCGCGCAAGGTCGCTTTCCGCCGGGTCGAGGCTGGCCGCGAAGGACATCGACGGCAGCACAATCCCCGCCAAGTCTCGCGCCAAATGGGCGCCCGGCTCTAAAATCGGGCCCACCCTCAGCGTGCCGTCGCTTTGTTTGGAAGAAGGCAACTCGGCGCCCGACACCGAACGAAAGGTCGACACCGAGTTTGCCGAGTCAGGATTGAGCCTCATCCATTCCCCCACGCGCACCTTGAGCTCTTGATGCTCATCCAGCGCGCCGGCCAGCCAGGCGGCGAGGCGCTGGATGAACGGAAGAAAGCTGGTGCGAATCGAAAAATCGCTCCAGTCGCGGTCCACCGAGGTGCAGGCGTCACGACATGTGTTCGGAGGCGGTCATTCGTCGCGGGCAGAACCGTGGCTTCGAGGCCTGCGGTAGCAACGAGTCGCTGCGTGACCGCCGAAAGCGGTTCGCCTGCACGAATCGCTTGTGTCCGCACGAGATGCAGGCCAAGGTCGAGGTCTCCGAGGAGAAACCAACCTTCACCGCCCCACTCCTTCGCTGCTTCGAGCGTGCGCCAGGTCTCACCCGTTCTTCCCCACCCACGCTTGGTGTCGTTGAGGCCCGCGAGGGCGTAGAGAATCGAGTCGAGATCGGGAGCGATATGGAGCCCTAGCACCTCAACATCGTCGCCAACGTTGCCGACGATCGTCAGCTCACCCGGTGCGAGGACGTCGTACAGGCCAGCGGCAAGTTTGGCGCCACCAACCCCACCTGAGAGGCAGACGACCTTCATCGTGCCGCGAGAGCGAGAAGGTCGCGTGTCCTTGCTCCTGCCCGCTCTCCGATTCGCTCCAGGTCGGCCAGCGTGTCGACATCATCGGCGAGGTTTGGGAGGTTGAGTGTGGTGACCGGCAACGACAATGTCGTTGCGTGGGCGCGGAACCGCGCGGCGCTTCCTGGTCCATAGAGGGCGACGAAGCTCGCTCCGTACGGCACTGCAAGAGCATTCGTCGTTCCATCACTCGCCTCAACGAGCACGAACGCGCCGCGGCGAGCGGGCGCGGCGAGCAGTTCGAGGTCGTGCGGGGTAACGGCAGGAACATCTGCGTTGATGACAAGGCGCACGCCTTCAACCCCGGCAAGCGCGGCCGCAACCGCGGAGCCTTGCCCGAGGCCCGGGTCGGCAATGACGCGTACGCCGAGCTTGGACGCGAACTCGCGTCCGGGATCGCTGTCGGTCACGAGGTAGGTCGTACCAACCGCGACCGCCGTCGTCAGCACATCGCCAAGCATCGCGAGCGACAACCCGTGCCGGATGTCATGCGGCAGGCGACTCTTCCCCGACGCGCGATACGGCACCACAATCATGGCAATCAGCCTAACCCTGGCACGGTTCTCGCCGCGCTGCACGGCTGGGCGGGGTCGGGGCCGGAGAGGGTTGGATCAGCGAGCGTCAGGCAGCGTGGGCGTCGGCGCCCGAGCCCGACGAGGAGCCTGGGCCGGAAGTGGCCCACTCGTGCACCTCATACCAATGCGTGTCCGAGAGTGCTTCGGTGACCGCGGGATGCGTGTGGGCAGCGTTGAAGACATGGCGATCGGTGTCGCAGCAGATCTCGGTGTCGGCCAGCGAGATCGAGGCAGGGATCTTGGCGACTACCTCCGACGGCAGCTGTGCGTCCTGAACGGAGAGATGCTTGAACTGGAGGTCGGGAGCGAGCTCCATGAGCTCGGGCCACTCCGCACACGTCTTGTAGCTCATGTGTTGATCTCGTTCGCGGGCACGGTCCACGTTCCTTCGAGCCGGACAAGACCGCGCCCAATGCCATCGGGATACACCAGCAGGCTGGGCTCGACACCTGCGCGGTGCAGAAGCTCTCCGTTGGCGCTGACGAGCGAAAGCTCGAGCCGCAGGCGGCCAAACTCCAGCGGCGATCGCGGGATGTCCAGACGGAGCGTGAACCGGCCTTTGCTCCCGTCCCAACCAACCCGATCGAGCGTTGCCAGCTCCTCGGCAACGAGCAGCCCAGAGGCGTCGCGAACGTGGAGCTGAACCGCGAGACCCGGCGCCGGTCGATGCACTGCAAGCGCAAGGTCGAGGCGCACCGGTTCACCTGCGAGGAAGCTCTCGCGCACGGCGCCATCGGGACTGACGAGTCGCGCTCCAACGATCTCACAGATCTCCGACGTCCCAGAAGTGACACCTCCGACGTCGTCCTCGGCGAGACCCCGGCGATAGTGCGCCAGTGCCTCGTGCACTGACCCGTCAAACACGGCACTGCCGTCACGCAGAAGCACAGCACGGTTGCACAGCCGCTCGACGGCCGAGGCCTCGTGCGACACGAACAAGATCGTTCCGCCGCGCTGCTTGAACGCGGAGATGACCCCGAAACACTTGCGCTGGAAGCTCTCGTCGCCGACCGCAAACACCTCGTCGAGGAGGAGAATGTCAGCCTCAAGAAAGGCGGCGATCGCGAAGCCAAGGCGCATCGTCATTCCTGACGAGTACGTGCGCACGGGCCTATCTATCGCGTGCTCCAGCTCTGCGAACGCAACGATCTCGTCAAACTTCTCGCGGATCCGCACGCGCGAAAGCCCTTGCAGCGCCCCGTTCAGCTCGACGTTCTCGCGACCGGTGAAGTCAGGGTGAAAGCCGGCACCAAGTTCGAGCAGCGAACCCAGCCGACCACACGTCTCGACCCTGCCTGTCGTCGGCTTGATGATTCCGGCGATGAGTCGGAGGAGCGTCGACTTGCCGGACCCGTTGCGACCGACCAGCCCAACCGCCTCACCCGGTGCGATCGCGAGCGAAACGTCGCGGAGCGCCCAGACGTCCTGCGCTCCGGTTCGGCCCCGCGCGACGACGAGGTCCTTCAGCGTCTGCGTATCTCGGGCGCGCACGACAAAGCGCCGCGAGAGCCCCTCGACCGCAATCGCGCCGGGGATCATTCGACGGCTCGGATCTCTCGCTGCGCGATTCCCGCGAGGACTTCGACAAACGCAGGCTCGGCGTTCGGCATCTCGATCCGGGAGAGTCGCAATCCCAGTTCGCGAGCGCGGTCGACCGCTTCGACGTCTATGTCCCATCTGATCTCAAGATGCTCTGAGACGAACCCAACCGGACACACGAGCACCTCGGTGACACCGTCGTCGCGAAGCGTCGCGAGATGATCGAGAATGTCAGGCCCGAGCCAGGGCTCGCCCGTCTGGGACTCGCTTTGGAACGAGAATGACCAGGCAGAGACTGCTGCCTGGTCGGCCACAACGCGCGCCGTTTCGAGAAGCGACTCGGCATACGTGTCGCCCTCGAGGGTGATCCGAGCCGGCAGTGAGTGCGCCGTGAAGACAACGTGGGCGTCGGTTCCACGGACGCGCTCAACGAGGAGGTCGATGAACCCAGGCTCCGTCCCCCACTCGCGGACAAAGCGCGTCGCGCAACGATCGGCGACCGCTTCGTCGAACAAGCCCTTGTACTTTGCGATGGACATCGACGACCAGTGCGGAGCAAGAACGAGACCGACAAGCGCGTCGTGCCCCTGGTGAAGCGCGCGGTCGACGGCCTCGGCAATGCGTGGCTCCCAGTGGCGCATCCCCGTGAAGACCGGCGTCCCAAGCTCTGTCTCAAGTGCAGCCCGTGTCTTCTCGGTCACCGAGTTGAGCGGTGACGGATTGTCGCTGTCGTCGATTCCGAGCGCGCGGTACCGGGCGATGAGGTCCTCAAGCAGCTCAGGCCGGATAGGCCTGCCGCCGCGGATGTCGGCGTAGTAGGCAGGCACATCCGACAGCCGATCGGGCGAGCCGTACGCCATCAGGATCACCGCGGGGTTCATCACGCAGTCTCCTCGCGGATGAGTGCAGCGAGCCGGGTGAGCGTGTCGGGGGGTGTGTTGGGAAGCACTCCGTGGCCGAGGTTGAAGATGTGACCGGGCCTCCCCGCTGCGAGTGTGAGCACCTTGCGTGCCTCGCGCTCGACGACCTCCCAGGGGGCCAGCAGCGAGGCGGGTTCGAGGTTGCCCTGAACAGCATGGTTGGGGACGATCGCCCAACCCTCGTCAAGAGGGAGCCGCCAATCCAACCCAATCACATGGCCACCGGCACGCGCGATCTCGGGCAGCAGATGCGTGGCACCGGTACCAAAGTGGATCGTCGGCACCTCGACCGCCGCGAGCACCTTCGCGCTCCACGGGGCGACGCGCTCCGTGTAGAGCGACGAAGAGAGCGACCCGACCCACGAGTCGAAGAGTTGAATGACATCCGCCCCCGCGCCCACCTTGGCGGCGACATACGCGCCGAAGGTCTCGGTCAACTTCGCCATCAGTGCGTCCCAGACGTCAGGTTCCGACAGCATCAGCGCCTTGGTCAGCGAGAGATCCCGGCTCGGCCGGCCCTCGATCAGATATCCGGCGACCGTGAACGGGCCGCCGCAGAACCCGATCACTGCCTTCTCTGGTGCGAGCTCGGCGCGGACAAGCCGCACGGCTTCAAGCACCGGAGCGAACGCCTCTTCGGGGTCGGGAATGCGAAGCGCCTCAACGTCCGCGAGTGTCCGGACCGGACGTTCGACGACAGGCCCCACTCCCTCGACGAGCTCGACCTCGAGCCCCATGCCGAGCACCGGGGTCATGATGTCGGCGAACATCACCGCAGCGTCCACGTCGTGCCGGTTGACCGGTTGGAGCGTCACCTCGGCACAGAGCTCCGGCGTGTGGGCGACCTCAAAAAACCCGTGAGTCTTACGGATCTCCCGGTATTCGGGAAGCGAGCGGCCAGCCTGACGCATGAACCACACGGGTGTGCGCTCGACGGTCTCGCTTCGAGCAGCCCGAACAAGAAGCGGGTCGGTCACGTAGAGAGGGTAGACGAGCGAGGGACTCCTTCTCAGTCTCGAACTACACTCGGTCACGTGGGAACGGCAGCGACTCGAGCGCCACTCGTGCCTCGTTGGAGGCTCACAGAGATCGAGAAGAGTCGCGCCGGAGCGACTACCCGCGCGGTCGTCGCACTCGAGAACGCCGGCAGTGCGACCTGGCGCTCAGTCGGCACAGAAGGTCTGCAGGTCTCATATCACTGGCTCGACGCCCATGGCAACGCCATCGTGTGGGATGGGAGGCGGTTCGCGTTCCCACGTCCGGTCGCTCCCGGAGAGAGCACGCAGGTAGCCGTCGACACCGTCGCGCCGCGGGCTCCCGGGCGTTACCTCCTTCGCTTCGACCTCGTCGAAGAGCATCACTTCTGGCTCTCGGAGATAGGCGCAGACGTCCTTGACGTCGAAGTTGTAGTCGCCCCGCGGATCGCAACACGTCGACTAGAAGTCGTGGTTCATGGTGGCCCCCATCCGCGGACCTCGGCCGCGCTCGCAGCGCAGGAGGAGCCGGTCGTCGAGGGCGATAGCGTCGCTATCGCACATCTTGTCAGTGGCTGCGAGCCCGAATCGAGCTGGTCGCGGCTCGTGCTTGATGCACACGCCGAGGGTTGGACGGCGGTCGGGCCGGCAGTCGTTCCACTTGGACGGGCGCTTGAGCGACGGCGCGCGTCACGCACGCTTGGCGCCTGGGCACCGGGAGGAAGGAACCCCCGCTTGGGTCGGCCACTTTTGCTTCCGTCTCTTCTTGGAGGGATCGACCCCAGCGGTCATGAGGGGTTCCCGGCCTACGCCGGTGATGAAGGTCTGTTCGAGGGTGGAGCGGTGATCAGGCTTCCGACGCGATACGGTCGTCTACTGCGCTGAACACCATCGCGCCGACGATGAGCGCGACGACGGCCGCGACCGCGAGATACGTCAACTCGGCGAGCGGGGGTGTCTCACCCGCAAACAGTGGAGCGCGGAACGATTCGACCGCGGGCGTGACCGGGTTTCCCCAGGTGATCAGGTCGACGAGCCATGGGCGCTCGGCTGCGCCCGGCAACTCGCCGACGTCGTAGACGACCGGGGTGAGGAAGAACCACGGAAGCAGCGCGGCGCTCACCACGAACTCAACATCGCGAAAGATGGCGTTGAGCGATGCGACGAGCAACGCAAGCCCCGCAACGAAGAGAACGATGAGCAGTGCGACTGGAAACGCGAGCCACGCGGTTGCTCGGCTGTCTGGCCGGAACCACAGAGAGAGCCCAAGAACGATGGCGGTCATCGCTGCGAACGCGACAATCTGTGTAGCGACAACCGAAAGCGGCACAAGCTGGCGCGGGAACTTCACCTTGCGAATGAGGTTGGCGTTCTCAACCAGGCTGCGCGCAGCCGTCTGCAGCGACGAGGCGAAGAACGCCCACGGCGGGAGACCACAGAGAAGAAAGAGCCAATAGTCGTCGACCTCCGTAGCCTCGGCCTTCCAGAGCACCGAGAAGACAGCGAGGTACACGAGCATCAACGCGACCGGTAGCGCAAGTGTCCACGCAAGACCGAGGACTGAGCCCTTGTACTTCGCGCGAAGCTCACGCCGGAATAGGCTGCCAAATAGCTCGTGGTAGCGAAGCAGGTCGGCGTAGACGCGCATCGAGCGATTGTAGGGACGACGCGGGTCTGATCCCACCCCGCGCGGACGGATACGCCGGGATCGCCGTTAGTCTTGTGTCGTGAGCGCAGCCGTCACGGTCGTCGCGCTGCCCGTTGCGTCCGTCGTCCTCTGGGCCCTTCTCCGCTCCCCCGCACTCGGGCAGCGCGTCGTTGCCGTTCCCAGCGACGAGCGCTGGCACGATCGCACGACCCCGACGTTCGGTGGAGTCGGGCTCACGGCTGGCCTGCTCGCCGGTATCTCCGCGGCGCTGGCGGTGGGGGTGGTTACGGGAACGTGGGAGCTCGCGGGGATCGTCGCCGGAGTAGTGCTTCTCTTTGCCGCCGGGCTGGTGGACGACGTAGCTCACCTGAGTCCGATGGCCAAGTTGGTTGCGCAGTTCGCAGCGGCCGGCCTCGCGATCGCGGGCGGCCTCCGCGTGGAACTGATTGGCAACGACGTGCTTGGTGTGGCCGTCGCGCTCGTCTGGCTGGTGGGCATCACCAACGCCTACAACCTCCTTGACAACATGGACGGTCTCGCGGCGACACTCGCGACCGTCTCGTGTGCCTACTTCGCGATCGACGCGGTCACGATCCACGAGAACGACCTTGTCCTTGTGCTCGCGCTCTCGCTCGGATTCGCGTGTCTTGGCTTCCTGCCGTTCAACCTCCGCCCGGGTGGTACTGCGACGGTCTTCATGGGCGACTCGGGCAGCCAGGTGCTTGGATTTCTTCTCGCGGCGCTCGGTCTTGCAGCGAGCTGGACGACGGCAGGAACAACGATCGCGACGATGCTTCTGCCACTCCTTGTGCTTGCGATCCCTATCCTTGACACCACGCTTGTGACGGTGCGACGACTCGCTGAGCGGCGACCAGTGACGCAGGGCGGACGCGACCACAGCTCGCACCGACTCGTCTACTACGGGCTATCGGAGGCGAAGGCGGTAGGGCTGCTCGCCCTTATCTCGGTCGTCCTCGGCGCGACCGCGGTTGCCTACAACGTGCTCGACAGACCTGCTGTCACTGCCATCGGCGTTCTGCTCTCGTTCGTCCTACTCGTGCAGTTCGGCGCATTCCTCGGTGAGCTGAGCGAGCGCTCGGGTACCGGCGAGGCCAGCGATACACGACTTCGACATGCCCTCACGATTGAGCCACGCCGTCTGCTCGAGATGTTGTTCGATTTCGCACTCACCTGCTTCGTTTTTCTCGGCGCCTATCTTCTTGTCCTCGGTGGACAAGGAGAGCCCCAGCAGCGCGGGTACTTCCTTGCTGCGCTCCCCGTGCTGCTCGGCGCGCGCTACGCGAGCTTTGTCGCATTTCGGATCTACCGCCGCGCGTGGCGCTACGCGATTGCGAGCGATGTGTGGTCGCTCGTGGCTGCCTGCGGGTGCTCGCAACTGGTTGCGGTGGGTGTCTTGGTGGCGACCCGTGACCTCGGCGATTTCCCCTCGTCGATCTTCCTCCTTGATCTCGTCGTGTTCATCCTCTTAGCCGTCGGAGCACGACTGGGTCAGCGCCTGCTGCCCTCGTCTCAAGGAGCGCAGCGTCGGGTGTTGATCGTGGGAGCGGATGCCCACGGGCAAGGAGTTGCGCGATCGCTTCGGAACGAAGGCGCCCGCGTCGTCGGCTTCGTCGATGACGACGCCCGCCTTCAGCGCCGCCGCGTGCAAGGCGTCCCGGTCGTGGGCACGACCGCAGACGTCGCGGGCGCGCTTGGCACCCTGACGCCCGATGAGGTAATGGTGTCGGCCGAGGCAACACATTCGTCGAGCCTCGACTCTGTCAAACAGGCGTGCGTCGCTGCGGGGGTTCCACTACGCCTGAGCGAAGCTCCCGCGCGTGGAGCTCGGTCGTGAGCGCCGGTCGGTTTCACACCGTCCTACGCCGGCCCTCCGATACGACGTTCGCGCTTGTCGGCGCCTACTTCCTTCTCGTGACGCTGTACGCCTGGCAGGCCTGGCGGCGGGAGACACCGACCATCTTCACGGACGAACTCGAGCTCACGCAGATCTCGCGCGCGATCTCGGAGGTCGGCCACCCCGCGCGGCGGGGTGAGGCATACGGATTCACGACGCTCGTGCCGTGGTTCACGGCTCCATTTTGGCGGATCTCGAGTGTCCCCACCGCCTACGAGGTGATCAAGTACGTCCAGGCTCTCACGATGGCGCTCGCAATCTTCCCCGCGTTCGCTATCGCACGAACCGTCGTCTCGCGCCCGTGGGCGTTGTTCGCGGCGATCGGAGCGATTGCTGCGCCGGCGATGTCCTACGCGCCGATCCTGGTTGAGGAGCCGTTCGCCTATCCGATCGCGGTGCTTGCCCTCTGGCTCATCGTGAGAGCAGTTCAGCGGCCGACCATCACCACGGTTGGTCTCGCTGCGGTTGCCTCTCTTGTTGGAATCCTGACTCGATCGCAGCTCGTTGCGCTGGCGACGACGTTAGTC
>JANNQQ010000288.1:0-10541 GCA_031400835.1 Actinomycetes bacterium
GCAGCGGCGCCGAGACGCGCGCGTTGACGCGCTGGGCGGTTGAGACCGCGGGCGGGAGCGTCGCGATCCGCCTGGCGATCGGTCCGTCCCCGCGGCGGCTAGAGCTACCCCGAGTGGTCACAGTCGGTCGCGGTACCGAGCTGGCCGAAGGGGGCGACGTCTTGATGTTTGCGTACGGCCCCGTGCTGCTCCACGAGGTGCTCGTTGCCTCCGAGGCGTTGCGCGCTTCCGGCATTAGGGCTCGCGTAGTCGCGATGCCGTGGCTCAACGTCATCGACGGCGACTGGATCGCGGAGGTTGTTGCCGGACACGACGAGATCGTCGTCATCGAGGATCACTCGCCGGTCGGGGCTCTTGGCGACGCGCTCCGGCGTGCGCTTGCCGAGCAGAGGCTCGATCGTGACAGACGGCTCACGGTCTACGGAGTCGAGGGGTGGCCGGCGTGCGGGACCCCGCCCGAGGCGCTTCAGGCGCATGGTCTCGATGGAGCCTCGCTCGCAGGTCGGGTACGCGAGCTCGTAGCTGGTGGATAGGAACACGCGTGAGGTGTGGCTCGTTGTCCCGGAGCAGTTCTCGGCGCGCGTCTTCGTCGAGACGGGGATTGCGCAGCGGCTTGCGGAGCGACTAGGCGGCCGCCTTCGCACCGTGTTCGTCAACGACGCGGTCCGCGAGGTGTGGGCCGATCGATTTCCCGGCCGCGAGATTCGGGAGACCGAGCTTCTCCCGTTCGCTGCATCGCCAGCCGAGAAGGTAAAGCGGCGCACCGACTCCTGGGTCGACGAGCACTTCGGGTTCTGGCCTCTTGCGATCCGGCTGAACGTGCGCGAGGGATTTCACGCCGATCGGATGCTGCCGGGTCACAAGGTCGGCTTTCTCGATACCGATCGCCGGGGCTGGCTCCCGCGCTCGCGGGCCACGGACGAGCTCGCCGAGAGGTGGCACTTCTCGACCCGCCGCTACGTCCCGAGCGCACTCCTCGACCGCATGCGCGAGGAGTGCGGGGCCTTGATTGTCGCCAACCTCCAGATGCGCGCGGGTGTGCGCTTTCTCAACGCGGCGCGCCGACTCGGGGTACCTACCGTTGGCTACGTCGCGAGCTGGGATCACACGGTCGGTAAGGGCGTGATCTCGTCGCACCTCGACCGCTACATCGTGCAAAACGAGATCATGCGGGACGATCTTGAGCGGTTCCACGGAATCGCGCCCCCGCGGGTTGTCGTTACCGGCTGGCCGCAAGCGGACGTCTTTCTTCGGCGGCGCACGCGGGAGGAGTACGAGGTGATGCTCGGTCGACTTGGGCTTCCTGTCGATCGCAAGGTGGTGCTGGTCGCCGGAAACTCACCGACGAACACACCGTTTGAGGGGCAA
Source organism: Actinomycetes bacterium (assembly GCA_031400835.1). Taxonomy (GTDB): domain Bacteria; phylum Actinomycetota; class Thermoleophilia; order Gaiellales; family Gaiellaceae; genus Gaiella. The sequence continues at coordinate 1,369 of JANNQQ010000288.1, forward strand.
TTCGTCAAGCGTCTTGTCGCGTGGTGGGAGAAAGCCGAGCAGGGTGAGATCTCACTTCTCTTCCGTCCGCACCCGCGTGATCATCTGTGGCGCGAGCGCTACGCCGCCGCGCTTGGCCGGCCAGGACTTGCCGTTCAGGAGGCGAGCTATACCGACATCGACGACCTCGCAACGCTGCTCCAGCACGTTGCTGCGACAGTGACGAGCGCCGGCACGATCCTTCTCGACGCCGTTGTGAATGATCGTCCCGCGATCTGTGTCGCGTATGACGAGGGCGCGCCCATCGGCGAGAGCTGGGCGGCCAAGAATGTGATCGGCGAGCACTACAAGGAGCTGATGGCTTCCGGAGCGTTCGAGTTGGCCCGGAGCTTCGAGGAGGCGACAGCGGCGCTCCGCTCCGCTCTTGCGAATCCGGGTGAGCTTCGGGAGCGGCGCGCGGTGGTGAGCGCGGAGATCGTCGGTGAGATCGACGGGCACGCCGCTGAACGCGCGGCAGAAGCGATCCTTGAGGTCGTCGAGTGACCGCGTGGTGGGGGCGGGTTGGCCCTCGTCTCGCGTCGCGTCGGGGCGCGCTGGCCCTCGCGGTCATTTCTCTGGCGGTCTTCGCGGTCGAGGGGATCGGGTGGCCGTTGCAGCGGGGCCGCGACTCGTGGGATTACTTCGTCCACTACCTCTCGCTCCTCGATTCGGAGACGCCGTTCACGCTCGTGATGCTGATGCGGAGTCCCGTTACGTCGGTCGCGGTCGGCGCGCCGATGCAGCTTGGCGGCGTGGTCGCAATGGAGATCGTGATGGCGCTTTCCTTTGCGGTGTTTGTCGTCGCGTGGGCGGCCGTTGGAGCACGGTATTCACCGCTAGCAGGGGTACTCGCCGCGACGGTTGTGCTTGTGCACCCGACCTTTGCGATCCCGTTCCACGAGGTGTCGAGCGACTTCATTGCGGCGACCGGGTTTGCACTCCTCACGCTCGGGATCGTGCGCACAATCGACCGACCGAGCTCGGCGCGCTTTGCCGGGCTCGGGCTTGGCGTTGCGGTTCTTGCGCTTGCCAGACCGGCGTACGTGGTGCTGGCCGTCGGGGTGCTCGTACCACTCGCCACGGCGGCACGGTGGTCAACCCGCGCTCGCTGGGCGGCGGTGTTTCTTGTCGCGACCGCTCTCCCACTGGGCGCCTGGGCGCTTCAGAACGATCTGCGCTACGGCGAGCTCACCGTTTCGCGCGCAGGCACGTACAACATCCCGTGGTACCCGGTCTTCCGTGCGGGGGATCTCTCTGAGACCAACGGGCCGGCGTCCAAGCGCCTCGCAGGGCTCGTGTCGCGGGAGGTGCTGTCACGGCCCGAGTTTCGGCGGCTCGGAGTTGATGTCGCAACCTATTTTCAGACGCGTTCGAACTTCGAAGCGGTGCGGCTTGCCGGCTTGGTTGACCAGACCGATGGGATCCACACCGACTACGAGCTGCTGGCCAATGCGGCGCGGGAGGTCCCCGACGACGGCTTTCGCTTGTTCGGGATCGATGTGGCGCGGTCACTCGACGCGACCCTTTCCCTAGCGGCAGCGCAGGCACGACACGAGCCGAGGCTGCTCCCTGACGAGTGGCCCGTACCGCCGCCCACCGTTGCTGCGGCCGACGGCCAGCCGATACCGAACCCCGCCGCGCTCGAGCTCCCGGCGGTCTCGGCGCCGTTCGGTTTCCTCGCCTGCCCGACCAATGAGATCGAGCGGTGCCTTCTCGCCGATCCCGAGGAGGTGTTCGGCGACCCGGCTCTGGCCGATCGCTACCGTGAGGTCACGCGTACGGTTACGCGCTGGGATCACGAGCTTGGGACGGGCGAACCAAACGCCTGGGTTGCGGCGCAGCTCAACCGCATCGAACGGCTGACGCCGCCCGCGTGGCTCTGGTCGCTCGTCGCTCTTGGCGCAATTGCGCTGCGCCGCCCGCGGCGGATGGGCGGGCTTGTGTGGATGGTGGGCGCAGGGTGGCTCGTGCTGGCCGTTCACGCGATCGGCGTCGGCCCCGATCTGCTCTATGCACTTCCCGTCGTGCCTGGCTTCGTCGTCGCGGCAATCTGCGCGCTCCTTGGCAAGCGAAACACGAGGCGTGCAACCGTAGAGCCTTGATCGTTCCGTGCGCTTCGGGCAGGCTCCTCTTCGCGCAGCAAAACGTCTCCTACCGCGTCTCCAAAAACGCGCTCGAGCATCTCGATCCCATCGAAGACGACGAGATCCGCGGCGCTGCCCTTGTGCGCGATTGGCACTTCGACGGCGATAACTGCGGAAGGGCGGGCGACTCGAACCATCTCACGCACCGCCTGGTCGACATCGAACGCATGCTCGAGCGAATGCGATGTGTACACGATGTCGAACGAGTCGTCCGCGAAGGACATGTCGTGCATGTCCATCACGAGAACATCGGGCCGCTGCGAGAAGAGGTCGATCCCACGGACATCACCTATTCCCTTGGCGCGGAACGCCTCGAGCTCGAGCCCGTTGCGACAGCCAACGCAAAGCACTGCGGCGTTTGGAGGTGCGATTGACGCTGCGCTGTCGACCAGAATGCGTTGGCCGACACCGGGGTCATTCTCTCGGCGAGAGAGCGAACGGTCGAGCTGCGTCTCGACGTACGCGTGGTACTCCGGCGGTCTACCACGTTCGACCGGACGTGCCCGCCGGGCGTGTCGCTTGACGTCCAGGTGGTGTCGGAGCCTCTTGAGCTCGGCGTGCGCACGGCGGGCAACGCGTCCCGGCAACGAGAGTGGCGAAGGCCCATCCATTCGAGGAAGGATGCCTGCCGCAGACCGGCCGCGGCGGTAAGCGGACCGGGGTCGGGGGTACGATGGGCCGCCGTGGCCACGGAGCTTGATCAGGCGACCGGTGACGTCGCCCCCGGCACGACCTCGGAACCCGAGCGGCGAGGCGACGGACGTGTAACGGTCATACGCCCCGCTGCCCGTTGGCCGCGGGTCGATCTGCGGGAGCTCTGGCACTATCACGAGCTCCTCGGAATCTTCGTGTGGCGCGATCTCAAGGTGCGCTACAAGCAAACATCGATCGGCGCCGCCTGGGCGATCTTCCAGCCTGTGCTGATCGCAGCGGTATACGCGATCGTTTTCGGGCGCTTCGCAAAGTTCCCCTCGGGGGGGATTCCGTACCCGATCTTCGTCTTTGCCGGCCTGTTGCCGTGGCAGTACTTCGCCTCCGCGCTCAACTCTGGCGCGATCTCCCTCGTCGCGAACACGAACCTCGTCACCAAGGTGTACTTCCCGCGGCTGCTGCTCCCCCTAGCAACCATCGCCGTCCCGATCGTCGACCTCCTGCTTGGCGGCGTCGTCTTGCTTGGACTGATGGGGTTCTACGACAAGTGGCCGACTGGGCCTGAGGTTTTCCTTGCGCCAGCGTTTGTACTGCTTGCGGCGGCGACCGCCCTCGGGCTCGGCCTCTGGCTCTCAGCTGTCAACGTCCGCTACCGCGATGTCCCCTATGCGCTTCCGGTGTTCATGCAGGTGCTCCCGCTCCTGTCGGGCGTCCCGTTCGCGATCGAGGAGGCTCCCGAGAAATGGCAGTGGATTCTGGCCATGAATCCCATGTCCGCGGTCATCGCTGGTTGGCGATGGGCCGTGCTCGGGGCGATCGAGCCTGACTGGGGTCAGGTCGGTGTCGGAGTTACGATGGCATTTCTCCTGCTCCTCGGGGGCCTTTGGTACTTCCGGTCATCTGAGCCAGGCTTCGCGGACACGATTTGATGACACCCGCAATCGTCGCAGAGGGTCTTGCAAAGCGGTATCGCATTGGTGAGCTCCAGGCGAGCTACGGCACTCTGCGTGACTCGATCGGAGGGCTCTTTCGGAGGGGACATGCGGAGCCCGAGGAGATCTGGGCGCTTGAGGATGTCTCGTTCGAGGTCGCCGAGGGAGAAGTGCTTGGGCTGATCGGGCGGAACGGCGCAGGCAAATCGACGCTTCTCCGACTGCTTACGAGGATCACGTCACCGACGCGCGGAACGGCGCGGATTCGAGGGCGCGTCGGAAGTCTGCTCGAGGTAGGGACTGGCTTCCACCCGGAGCTGACGGGGCGCGAAAATGTCTTTCTCAACGGGTCCATCTTGGGCATGAAGAGACGAGAGATCGCAGCAACATTCGATGACATCGTCGAGTTTTCGGGCGTCGAGCGTTTTATCGATACTCCTGTGAAGAGGTATTCGAGTGGGATGTACGTCCGGCTCGCATTTTCGGTTGCTGCACATCTCGAGCCGGAGATCTTGCTTGTCGACGAGGTGCTTGCCGTGGGTGACGCGGAGTTTCAGCAGCGCTGTCTCGGTCGGATGGAGGACATGGGGGAGTCGGGGCGCACGGTCGTGTTCGTCTCGCACAACCTGCAAGCAATCGCCCAACTCTGCGACCGCGCGATTCTGCTCGATGGTGGGAAGGTCGTCGCCGAAGGCGAGAGCTCCGACATCGTTGCGCACTATCTCCAGGCGGGATTGGGCGCTGGCTCGGTCCGGTCATGGGAAGACGCGCCGGTGCCGCGGGATGCCTCGGTGCGACTCCGCACCGCTCGTGTTGTGAGCGCCGATGGACAGGCCGCCGATGCCATCGATGTGCGCCAGCGCGTTGGGATCGAGATCTCCTTCGATGTGCTGCGCGACGACGTCTCCGTCTTCCCGAAGGTGAAGGTCGTCGACCGTCGAGGCGAGATCGCATTCAACGCGATCGATACGGACGAACGCTGGCGTGGCGTGTCCGCTCCCGGCGGCTACACCACAACCGCCTGGATTCCAGCCAACCTGTTGAACGAGGGTCTGTACGCCGTCGATGTCGAGCTTGCGGCGATCGGCGCGCCAAAACTTCACCACTATGCGCAGGAGCGCCATGCGCTTTCTTTCCACGTACAGGACCCCATGGAGGGCGACTCGGCGAAGGGCTTGTTCACAGGACAGCTTCGCGGGTCTGTACGACCGTTGCTCGAGTGGACGACAGAGCGCCGCTGATGGCCCTTGAGGTGGTCGGTGTCGTCGTGGTGCGAAATGAGGACCTTCACGTTGAGCGCGCAATCAGAAATGTGGCGGCCTTTTGCGATCGCATCGTCGCTTTTGACCACCAGTCGACAGACGAGACGCCAGCCGTTCTCTCGCGGCTAGGAAGCGAGTTCGGGCAACTCGAGGTGACGCGCATCCAACGGACAGCGGACGCCCACGAAGCGATTGAGCGTTATATGGGCACCCCGACCTGGGCGTTCAAGGTTGATGGAGACGAGTTCTTCGATCCGGCAGGTCTCGCGCGTCTCCGGGAAGACCTCGATCGTGGCGCCTATGACGACACGTTCAGGCTCATGGGCCATGTTCTCAACTGCGACAGCCTTGACCTTGACGCCAGAAGCGCGAGTGGGTGGCTTTCGCCGCCAAGTCGACCGGTAACGAAGCTGTTCAACCTCGCGGCGGTCAAGTCGTGGAAGAACGCTCCCGAACCCGTTCACTCGGGTGAGATTGTGTTTCGCGAGGGGTTTGCGTGGGATACGCGACGCTGGCTTGCCGATGAGTACTCGTGGGAAACGGATCCTCTGCGCATGGTGCACGGCTGCTTTCTCCGTCGCTCAAGTACAGACACCGAGACAGCATTCGGCCGACTGAACCTCGATGAGACGAGGGCCTACGATCGCACACTCATCGGCACCGCCAAGCGCCGGCTGCGACGGCATCGTCCAACCGAAGAGTTGCGGGAGATCCAGGAGGGTGGGGCGAACTGGAAGCGCGCGAAGTACGCACGGGGCGAACACGTGACGCTCGATGTCTCCGCGTTCTTCTAATCGCGCTAGGAGACCGCGTGGGCGGCTGCACCAGAGAAGCCGGTATTGCCCGTAACCGTGTAGTTCCGCTCCGAAAGCGCCTTCAACGCGGCTGGCGAGCAGTAGGTCCAGGTAGCGAGCGTGCGAGGCTTCCCGGTCGCGTAGCCACCGCGGTGGAAGCCGGACGTGTTGCACAGGATCAGCGTCCCGCGCGTTCCCGTAAAGGTCTTCACGGGAACGTCCTTCATCTGGCGTTCAAACTCCTCATCCGGCGGGTAGCCGTCGTAGCCGGGCCACCAGGGCCAGCGATCGCCGAAGTCGCTCCCGGGCACGCTTCGCGGTACGTACTCGAATGGCCCCGAGTCGATGTCGACGTCGTTGAGATAGACGAAGGCCTTGAGCAACAGACGGTCGTTGAAGTCGCGGTGCCAGCGCTGCGACGACTTGCGTTCGGTCGCGTCGGACGGTGGGGTGTGCCAGAGGTCGACGTACTCGAGCTTTGACCACATCCCGAGGTAGGTATTCGCGATGTCGTGCAGCCGAGGATCGAGCGCGGCCCGGAGCCAGAGGTCGTCGGCGGGAAGGCTCACACCCCAGCCGCTGCGTCGTACGAGAAAGTCCTTCGTCGACCGGCGCAATCCGCTCTCCTTGCCCTCTGCCTCCCGTGCGAGCCCTTCCTCTGTCTCGGCCACAAACTGATCGGCCGCGGCTGCCAGCTCGTTCCAGCGCTGCTCGCCCGCAAGCTCCGCGTAGTTGACCACGCAGAACCCTTCGAGCTGAAGCTCGGCGAGGATGCGCTGTTGGAGCTCGTCAAGCACAGGCCGGGTGTGTGAAAAGCTCTGCCGCGCGGTGCGGTTCGAGAGCATCCGATCGTGCACGTCGTAGGTCGCTCTGACCCCGCGCGCTTCGATCGCCTTCGCGATCGGTGCGAGCCGACCCGAGATGCGCGTGGCGCGCTGCGACAACGTTGTTCGGCGCCGATGCACAGAGCGAGAATACCCACCGCCTGTCCGCGCGTTACGGTTCTGCAGGTGCGGATCGTTCTCAACACGCGCTCGGACACGGCTGGCGCGCAGGCGAGCATCGTCGGTCTTGCGTCTCGACTACGCGAGGCCGGAGTCGACGCGACCCTGAACGACTGGGATGGCTACGAGCGCTACGACGTAGCGATCTTTCTTGGCTACGACCATGAGCTTGAGGCGGCGCGTCGTGCGAACCCCTCGATTCGCGTCGGCCTCTCCGACCCGAAGCAGTCTCGGCAGGAATGGATCGATGCGGCACGCACTGCGGACTTCTTGCTCGTGAGCTCTGTCGAGCAGCGGGAGGCTTTCCTCCGGCTCAATCGCAACATCTTCGTGCTCTACATGTTCCCTCTGATCGGAGCCCGTGAGCGCGTGCACGCTGCGACCGAGCCGCTGCTCGTGGGCTATCACGGCAATCGAGTCCACCTCGAGTCGATGCGCGGTGGGTTGCAACGGGCGCTCGAGGAACTTGGTCGGCGGCGACCGACAGAGTTCGTCGCGGTGTACGACGTTGCGGGTAAGGGGCAGGCCTCCACTGCTTGCCTCCCCGATTCGAACGTTGTACAGACCCGGCATGTGCAGTGGTCGCCGGAGGCCCTCACCGAGGAGCTGTCACGGGTCGACATCGGAGTCGTCCCGAACCTGCTGCCGCTGCGCGGCGTCCGCGGCGCGCTTCGCCGTACCGCTCTCCGCGAGCCGTGGCTCGCCTACGAGCCGTTTGACCATCTCCTCCGGTTCAAGGCCTCGTCCAACCCCAACCGGCTCTATCCCTTCGCCCGGCTTGGTGTTCCCGTGGTCGCTGACCTCACACCGTCGTTCGCACAGTTTGTGCTCGACGGTGTCTCCGGCTTGCTCGCCCACTCTCCTCGCGGGTGGCTTGAGGCGCTGGAGCGGCTCGCGTCGTCGCCTGCCCTGCGTACCTCGCTGGCGGCCGAGTTGAGGAGCCGGATCGACGCAGCCGCCGGGCGGCAGGCGCCCGATCTCGTTGCGTTCCTTGCAGAGGCGCCACGCGATCGACCCTTCATGATCGCCGGGGAACCATCTGCCGAGGACGACCTTCGTGACCTCTCGGCGTACGGCGCGCCAAGCAACCTGGTCGGACGGGAACGTCTCCGTGCCAGGCTGCGCGCACTGCGGCGTTGATGCTCGTCTATCTCAACTTCACTCCGCGGCATGGGCCCTACGGCGGTGCCAACGCGTTCTTGCGGACGCTAATGACCGAGCTCACGAGGCTCGGAGTCTCGTTCACCAATGACTGCGCGGAGCCAGCGGATATCGCTCTCGTGAATGCGCTCACGGATGGGATTCGGATCAACGAGGTCGCACGGATCGCGGAGCGTGGGATACCGATAGTCCACCGCAAGACGGGATACCGGGGCCGCGGGATTGCCGAGCTACGAGCCGAGGTCGACGGCGTGATCGTTGGTGACCGGCTCCAGATCGAGCTGTCCGAATACGCAGCGCACTCGATCTTTCAGAGTGAATACAGCCGTGACGTGTTCGTCTCGTCAGGTTTCAGCGGCGGCTACAGCGTCATCTCGAACGGCGTCGACGAGAACGTCTTCAATACCGTCGAGAAGCCCCGGTTCCGGCGCCCACGACCGCGGCGCAACTGGGTGAGAGGGCAGCCGCTCGAGCTCATTGTCTCTGCCTGGTCGACCGACCCGAGCAAGGGCTTCGCCGAGTACGCGGTGATCGACGAGGCCCTGCGCGGCCGCCGGGATGTTCGACTCACGATCGTTGGTCGGACACCTCGCGGGGTCAGGTTCCGCGCGGCGCGCGTGCACCGACCGGTTCCGTCACCAAAGCTCGCGGCCCTCCTCAAACGCCATCACGTTTTGCTCCAGCTGACCCGGTGGGAGTCTTGCTCAAATGCGCTCATCGAGGGCCTGAACTGCGGGCTCCCCGCGATCTACCTCGAGTCGGGCGCCAACGGTGAGGTAGCAGCTCCCTACGGCGTGCCCTATCGCGACAGTATCGACGAGGCAGTGTCCGCCCTCAGCGAGCGCTACGGGCAGATCTTGGAGGCTCTTCCAGAAAACCCCTACCGGATTTCCCTGATCGGGAAGCGCTACCTCGATGTCCTTGAGGCTGTTGCAAACGGCCGCATGCCGGCGGGAGCCGAGACGGCAGTGGAGACGACGTGAGGCTCTGGGTGCGCGGCCGAGCTGGCCGCTACCTCCGCGCCGGTAAGCGTTGGGCGAGGCTCTCAACGACGCGCCGCCCGGAGCCCGGTTTGCGGGTCTCGTACGGGCAGGACGCTATCCCTGGTCTAGCCGAGCCAGCCTCGGGTGGGAACGTCAAGTACCAGCGACTCGACACACGCTTCCCGAGCTCGCCGGCCGATTTCACCCTCCTCTACCTCGGCTCG
>JANNQQ010000289.1:0-2075 GCA_031400835.1 Actinomycetes bacterium
GTACGGCGATTGACTGCCCGTCGCGTTCCGCACATGGGGTGGAACAGCCTCGTACTCCCCCGACCCTCTGCGATCCTCGCTGACCTCGAAGGAGAGGACGTCTACTTCGCACACTCGTTCGCGGCTCTTCCCACTGCCTCCGAGGTTACGGCGGCGACGGTCGAGCATGACGGCACGATTGTGGCCGCAGTGGAGCAAGGGTCGCTCGCAGGTGTCCAGTTCCACCCCGAACGCAGCGGTCCGTCAGGTGCCCGCCTGCTCGACAACCTCTTGCGATGGTCAAGAAGCGCCTGATTCCCTGCCTCGACGTCAAGGGTGGCCGGGTCGTGAAGGGCATCAACTTCGTTGGCCTCCGCGACATGGGCGAGCCTGTCGAGCTTGCGACCCGCTACTCCGAGCTCGGCGCGGACGAGCTCGTCTTCCTCGACATCACCGCGACGCTCGTGGGTCGCGGCCCGATGCTTGAGTTGATTGAGCGTTCGGCCGACGAGCTTACGATTCCCTTCACCGTGGGTGGCGGAGTAACCGGCGTCGAGGATGGACGCGCCCTCCTGCTTGCTGGAGCGGACAAGGTCGCGGTCAATAGGGCGGCGTTCGATGACCCTTCGATCCTTATGCGTCTTGCTGACGAGTTCGGCTCGCAGGCCGTGGTTTGCGCCATCGACGCGCGGGGCGGGGAGGTGGTGACCCACGCCGGGCGCACCCCGCGCGGTCGCAATGCGGTGGAGTGGGCGGTTGAGGCCGCGGCGTGCGGGGCGGGTGAGATCCTGCTCACGTCGATCGACAACGATGGCACTCGCTCGGGTTACGACCTGAAGCTAACTCGTGAAGTCGCCGCCGCTGTCTCCGTGCCCGTCATCGCCTCGGGAGGTGCTGGTGAGGCCCGTCACCTTGCGGAGGCATACGAGGTTGGAGCCGAGGCTGCGCTGCTTGCATCGATCGTCCACGAGCGGCCCGAGCGCCTACCCGAACTGAAGGCTGAGCTAAAGGAGCTGGGATGGCCGATCCGGAACTGACCCCCGTGATCGTGCAGGACGCGGACACCGGGGCCGTGTTGATGCTCGCGTACGCCGACGAGGAGGCGCTTCGCCGTACACGCGACACGGCTGAAGCGTGGTTCTGGAGCCGCTCGCGTCGCGAGCTCTGGCGCAAGGGTGCGACCTCAGGGAACACTCTCGCGGTGGTCGAGATCCGCGACGACTGTGACGGCGACGCGCTTCTCTACCGCGTTCGCCCCGCAGGCCCGGTGTGTCACACAGGGGCGGAGTCGTGCTTCGCACCGTGGTTGTGGCGCGTCATCAAGGAACGACAGGCAACCCGCCCCGACGGCTCGTACGTCGTGGGCTTGCTCGACGCGGGGCCAGCGGCCGCTGCACAGAAGGTCGGTGAGGAGGGAGTTGAGGTTGCCCTCGCCGCGGTCAACGAGAGCGATGAGCGACTTGTCGAGGAGCTGGCCGACCTGTGGTTCCATGGCTACGTGTTGCTTGCGTCGCGTGGGCTCCGGCCAGACCAGGTCGAGGCCGAACTGGCTCGTCGACACGAAGGTTGACCGTGGAGATCGAGCCTTTCCTCATCGAGAAGTGGTACGAGCGCTACGAGTTCACCACCGAGCTGATGCTCTCCTCGAGTGACTGCGAAAGCTGGACGGTCGGCGAGCTGCTCGCGCTCGAGCACGATGCAACTGATCGGCTCCTCGGGCTACGGCTTGGGTACACGGAGACTCCAGGATCATTGGAGCTTCGCTCGGCGATTGCAGCCGGGAGCACGTCGTGCTCTCCGGAGGACGTCGTTGTCCTCGCGGCGGCGGAGGAAGGGATCTTCGTTGCAATGCACGCGCTTCTGCGTCCGGGGGACCACGCCGTTGTCGAGACGCCGTGTTACGCATCGGCCTTGAGCCTGGCTCGCTCGACGGGCGCCCACGTCTCGACGTGGCAGCGCAGCTTTGGGGACGGCTGGGCGCACGATCTTGATGCGCTTGAGCGCGCGATTCGTCCCGAGACCAAGCTGCTGTACGTCAACAGCCCGCACAACCCCACGGGGACACAGATGTCCGCCGAGACGTTCGCTGGAGTCGT
>JANNQQ010000290.1:0-1719 GCA_031400835.1 Actinomycetes bacterium
GCTCCGAGCGGGTGGGGCTCAGATAGCGCAGGCCTATGCAGAGATTCGCAATCACGAGGCATGGCTGGTCGGAGCGTCGATCTCGGAATACGCGAACGGAAACCTCGCAAACCACCGTCCCGAGCGCGATCGCAAGTTGCTTCTCCACCGCCGCGAGATCGACGATCTACGCGGCCAGGTGCGCGAGAAGGGTCTGACGCTGATTCCCTTGAGGCTCTACTTCAAGGAAGGGCGCGTGAAGCTTGAAATAGCCGTTGGCCGCGGGAAAGACAAGGGTGACAAGCGCCGGACCATCGCCGACCGCGATGCCCAGCGACAGATCGATCGCGAGCTCAAGCGCCGCTGAGCCGTTCATAGCCGCTTGCGCCTGCCTCAGGAGCAGCGTTACCCGACGCTGCTGCGCTTGTGGTGACAGCTCCGCGCCGCCGTCAGACCAATCGGCATCGTCGGGTACCGCGCGCACCTTGCCCGGGACGCCAACCCCGGTGGTACCACCCGCAGGTTCGGCCTCTTGACGGATCAGCCGCCGCGGAGAAGCTCAAGCCGAAGGCTTGCCGCGGCGCTCGAACCTGTTGCGGACACAGCGCAGTTATCTGCACCCGCCAGCGGCAACTTCACGGCCTTAACGTAGGTCGCGTTGCCGGCGAGTTGCTGACGTCCGATGCGTGTCTTGAGCCCGCTGCGGCACGACATGGTGACGGTCAGCGTGACCAGGCCTGGCTTCGAAGCGACGGCGCGAAGGGCTATCGTCGTCGGCCGTCGCACGATGGCTCCGACGTACGCGATCTCGCCAGGGCCGACGGTTGGCCCTCGCTTGACGACACGCCAACCCTCGGCAGCAGCCAACGCACTCATCGACGAGACCAGGGTGAACGACACCACAGCTGCACTGCATAGGACGCGTGACCTCATGCGACCCATCGTAGGCAGCTACCCGTCAACATCAAGAGGAGGGATCGCCACCGCACTTTGCAACTGATCGTTGCAAGCGTTCCTTGGCCTGTCGCTCCCGATTGGCGGGAGTTGCGGCTTTTGCAGGTCTTTCTTGTCACGTCGGGTGGCGGTATTCGTGAGCGGACGAGGACTTTGCAACTGATCGTTGCAAGGGTTCTTCGTCGCGCTGCTTCCGTTGGAGGCGCTCCCCGACGTCGGGACGGCCATGTATCTCTGGTTGGGAAGCTGGCCTTGGGAGCGGGAGCGTCTTCCAACGTGTCGTTGCGACGTCGCGCTGGTGCGTCGCAATCTCACGGAAGCCGTGGGTCTGCCGATACACTCGGTGTGCAACACAAGGGGGCGATCAGGTTTCGACGTGGTCGGTTCTCCGGTCGAGCAGCGAGCCGAGGTCGCCGGTAGGCCTCGTAAATCAACCGGCAAAAACACAAGTGCGAAGAATGACCTCGCACTCGCCGCCTAGTTCACACTAGGTCTGGCGACGTCTCACCCGGCTCTGCCTGAGGCCGGGATGGGGCGCCAACTATCAGGCTAGGAACCGAAGGAGCGCCAATCGCCTGAGGTTCGACAACCAAGGATAGGCTGGCCCGTCGGTAGGTCGTCCGTCACCGGCCGCCGGGCGAGATCAAAGTGCGGACTACGCTCGTAGACGTTCGTCTCGGTGCGGTCGCGGACGCGGGTTCGATTCCCGCCGTCTCCACTCCAGTAACGACGGGCGATCCGCCTTGTGCGGATCGTCACTTCGCACAAGGAATCAGACCTGACGAT
>JANNQQ010000291.1:0-2642 GCA_031400835.1 Actinomycetes bacterium
GTCTACAACACAGGAATCCTCGTCGTGCTCATGCTCTCCGGGCTTGCCGTCGGCTGGCGCGTTCACAGCAGCATCGGAGAGTTCCTCGTCGCGTGCGCCATTCTGCTGTTCTTCACGTTCGCAATGGCATGGATCGGCGTGCTCGTCGGCCTCCTCGTGCCGTCCGTCGAGGTAGCCCAGCAGCTCGGCTTTCTCATTATCTTCCCCGCAACGTTCCTCTCGAACGCCTTTGTCCCGACTGAGACGCTCCCAGGGGCATTGCAGCCGGTTGCCGAGTGGAATCCGTTCAGCGCCCTCACCGCCGCGACGCGTGACCTCTTTGGCAACCCAAACCCGTACCCGACCGGTTCGTTCCCGAGCGAGCACGCGATTCTCATGTCGGTGGGTTGGACGGTGGTTCTGTTGGCGGTGTTCGCCCCACTTGCGGTGCAGCGCTACCGCGCGATCGATCGCTGAGGTTTGCCCGGTTTCGCGCGACGATGACCCATTTTGGACATGTCCGGAAACGTATGGTACGATGTATGGTACAATGTCGCGCATGGTGAAGACCACGGTCTACCTTCAGCCTCACGCCAAACTCCGCCTCGCGCGCTTGTCCCGGGAGTCGCGTGTCTCGGAGGCCGATTTGATTCGGAGCGCAATCGACGACCTGACTGCATCGCGTCGTCCGTGTCCGCGACTTGGGCTCTTCGAGTCGCGCAAGCCGGTGAACGACTGGGACAAGGCGATGGAGGGGTTCGGCGAGGCGTGATCATCGCCGACACGAGTGCGCTGGTTGCTGCACTCGACCGTTCTGAGCGGGCACACGAGGCCGTTCGAGGGTTCCTCGGGGAACCGATGGAGAACATCGTCGTATCACCCTTTGTTCTCGCTGAGACCGACTACTTGCTGCGAGCCCGCCTCGGAATTGCGGCACCCCTCGCCCTTCTCGATGACGTCATCGAGGGCGCGTACGAGCTGGCCGGTTTCGACACGAGCGACCTCGTCGTCGCAAGAGGCATTGTCAGCCAGTACGGCGACTTCCAGCTGAGTCTTGCGGACGCGTCAATCATCTGCCTGGCCGAACGCTACGAGACGACGCGCGTTCTGACGCTCGATGAACGACACTTCCGTGCGGTCATGACACTGCGCGGCGAGCCGTTCGAGATCCTTCCGGCCGACGCATAGCTCGGCGGCCCCGGCCCTTGCGCGACCTCACGCGGACCGGGGCCGCCCTCGCACTACTGCGCTCGTTCGATAAACGGCAGGACAGCCGCGTCGAACACGGCGGGATGTTCGAGGCTCGGCAGGTGGCACGCCTCGGGGATCGTCACTCGCTCGGCCTTTGGGATCTCCGCGACGAGGCGATCGGCGATGTCGTGAAAGTCACGAATGTCGCTTTCGCCGACCACTACGAGCACGGGGACGTCGATTGTGCCGAGTTTCCCGAGGAGATCGTCGGTCAGGAGCACATCATCTGCTTCGGCATCGACCTGGAGCTCGGACGCCCGTAGCTGCTGCTCAAAGATGGCACTCCGGGTAGCTTCCGAAGCCGAGCCGAGCCAGAAATCGACGTTGAGCTGTGCCGCACCGAGGAGATCCCTGGCGGCGAACATCGCCTCCTCCGTGTCCGAGTACGCCTTCATCTCAGCCGACCACGAGTATCCCGGCAACGGCGCGTCGGCAAGTACCAGGCCGTTGACTCGATCGGGGTTGGCGCACGCGAGATCGAGAGCGACCAGCCCACCAAAGGACGCGCCGACAAGCACCGCACGTCCGATGTCCAGAGCATCGAGCGCTGCCAGCACGTCGCCAGCCGGGCAGTACTCCCCCTGCGGTGCAGCCGAACGGCCGTAGCCACGGAGGTCGAGTCGTGTCACGCCGTGGCCGTGAGCCCACGTCGCCCACTGAGGGTTCCACATGCGAGAGTCGGCGATTCCCGCGTGCAACAGGACGATGTCCGAGCCTGCGCCAGCCTGTTCGACGTAGAGCCCGCCGACCTCTGTGCGGATCGGGATCGCTCCTGGTCGCGACCGCAGCGAGTCGAGGTCGGTGTCGTCTGCTAGCCACTCCCACGCCCGCTCGTCCGTCGCAACAGCTCGCCGGAGGTGAGTCGCGGCCTCGTCGAGCTGACCTGCCAGCGCCCGAAAGCAGGCGAGCTGGTAGTTCAGCTGCCCGTGCTCGGGGTAGTCGATGAGCCCGCCAGCTGCGATCTCGGCCATCCCGGCCGGTGTGTCGGCGCTGAGGGCGGTGTACCAGTGCTCGTAGGGTGCGGCGGTCACCGTCCCTGGTGCTCCGCCCACGATCAGGACGCTTGTGCCATCCACAAGCGCGGTTGCACCGCGTCGGGCGCCCGCATCGACGAGCAGGAACTCCTCGGGGCCGAGCTCCAAGACGTCATCGTCGATCGAGAAGCGAGCCCGCCCGGTGAGGACGACGTAGAGCTCCTCGTGGCGATTCGAGCTCGAGGACGTCTCGTCGTGCGTGCCGACAAGCACGTCCCCGGCGGTCTCGGCGCTGTACACGCCGACACCGAAGCCGGTCGCCCCGAGCGCGCGGCGAAGCGGATGCCAGATGTGGTCTCCGATCGTGGCACGGGGAAGATCGGCCAGACGAACATGGCGGGCTCCAGGCCCACCGTCATGCTTGGTCAAGGTGTCTCC
>JANNQQ010000292.1:0-3196 GCA_031400835.1 Actinomycetes bacterium
GTTGGCACGAGGAGGCTCGAGGCGGAATTCGCCCAGTCGTACCAGTTGCTACCGGGGCGAAGCTGGTGAACGGCGGGCCGAGTCGGGTCGAATCCCGCAAGGCTCGCCATGGACCCAATCAGACGCTCCAGCAACCCGCCAATTCCCAGTGGGATCCCACCCGCGGCAGTTGACTGCGCTGCCCAGGAGCCGTCATGCGCTCCCTGGAGGACGATGAGACTGTCGATCATCGTGTTCGCAACCTGCCCGCCAGATTGCGACGAGTACTTGAGCACTCCGCGGACGATCGTCGCGCCCATGCTGTGGGCGATGATGATGACCTTCTGATTGCCACTCGCTGCATACTGCTCGCGGATGAACTGGTCCAAGAGAAGCGTGTTGTACACGAGGTCGCTGTTGCTATCACATGAGCTACCCCCATGGGAGTCTAGCGCCTGTCCGATCGAGCTAGCCGACGGAATAACGGGAGGGGGAGCTGTACAAGTTTGTAGTGTGCTGTCCTGGAAGTAGCTAAAGCGCCGAACCTCCGCAGGATAGGCCACGCTATTCGCATGAATCAGGTT
Organism: Actinomycetes bacterium; assembly: GCA_031400835.1. Lineage (GTDB taxonomy): Bacteria > Actinomycetota > Thermoleophilia > Gaiellales > Gaiellaceae > Gaiella. The sequence continues at coordinate 564 of JANNQQ010000292.1, forward strand.
TAGAATCGAATCGAAGCGGCTTGTTCCGAATCCATCGCCTATCCCATGCACCCAGATCACGCGCTTGGGCAACGGAGGCGCCCCATGCTGGTAGATGTGGATCCGGCTTGGGTACGCGTCGATGGCGTTCAGCTGTGCGGCGGTCCACTGGTGATGCTTATCTGGGGACCCAGGGCTGAGCTCGATCAGGGCGCCCGTCTGCAGGTTAAACTTGTATACGGCGGCGCGACAGGCATCTAGTGTACTGAGTCAGATTTGGCGTCACCTACGGTGGCGCGGTCTAAGGCGGTGCGAGCACGGCCCAGCTTTTCGAGGATGCTGGCGACGCTCGCGGTCCAGACATAGGGGCGGGGGGCACGGTTGTGCGCCTCGATGAAGGTGCCGATCGCCGCTTCGAGTTCGCGCACGTTTTTGAAGACCCCCCTGCGGATGGCCTTGTCCGTGATCTCGGCGAAGAAGCGCTCGACCAGATTCACCCATGAGGCCGACGTCGGCGTGAAGTGCATGTGCACGCGAGGGTGTGCTGCGAGCCAGGTGTTCACCTCGGGGTGCTTATGGGTCGCATAGTTGTCGGCGATGATGTGCAAGTCGAGCGTCATCTCCGTCTGCTTGTCGAGCTTCTTGAGGAAGCGCAGGAACTCATCGTGACGGTGGCGCGCCATGCATTCGTCAATGACTTCGCCTGTCGCCACGTTGAGGGCAGCGAAGAGCGTCGTGGTGCCGTTGCGCTTGTAGTCATGGGTCATCGTGCCTGCCCGGCCCTTCTTCATGGGCAAGCCCGGCTGGGTGCGGTCGAGCGCCTGGATCTGGCTCTTCTCGTCGACGCTGAAGACCACGGCCTTCTCGGGCGGGGCGATGTAGAGTCCCACGACGTCCTGCAGTTTCTCGACGAACTGTGGGTCGGTGGAGAGCTTGAAGCGCTTCACGCGATGTGGCTTCAGGCCATGTGCCCGCCAGATCCGTCCCACCGTCGCCGGGCTCAACCCGACCACCGGCGCCAGCGTCCTCGTGCTCCAGTGGGTCGCGCCGAGAGGCTTCTCCTGTTGCGTCTTCCTCAGCACCTCGGCGACGGTCGCTTTCGTGATCGTCGGCCGCCGTCCGGAGCGCCGGGCATCCTTGAGCAGGCCACGGACGCCTCCCTCTTCGTAGCGCGCACGCCAGCGCGTCACTGTCGGCGTCGTCGTCCTTAACCGCTCGCAGATCTCGCCGGTGCCCACCCCCGCCGCGCTGAGCAGCACGATGCGCGCTCGTAGCGCTACCCGTTGCTCGGTTGTGGGAGCGCGTAGAAGCCGCTCCAGCTCCTCCCGATCATCGTCGCTCACGTTAAGTCGCCTGCTCGTTCTCATGGCTCCAGTCTACCATAAGTAACGCGAACAGTGACGCACTACACTAGCTAGCTAGTGTACTGGAACTCAACAGTCTAGTACATTAGGGGGTATGAGCAGTCAGTCGGGATTGAGGTTGACAGAGGGCGATCGAGAGCGATTGCTGCGACTCCGCAAGAAGCCGGGGACGGTCCAAAAGGTGTGCCTACGGGCAGATATCCTGCTGGCCGCCGATGCCGGAGTCGGGGTCCGCGAGAGCGCGAGGCGACTACAGACAACGACACCAACGGTGATGCTTTGGCGTGGCCGGTACGTAGCGGGAGGGTTGGATGCTGTGCTGCACGACGCGCCCAAGCCCGGCCGGCCCCGGACGATCGGGGAAGCCAAGGTTGCCGAGGTGATCGAGAGGACAACCCGGGAGAAACCACCAGGAGCGACGCACTGGAGTACGCGGACGCTGGCAGCGGAAGTGGGCCTGAGTCACACGCAGGTGCGACGCATCTGGCGTGCCCATGGACTGAAACCGCATCTTGAGCGGACCTTCAAGGTGTCCACCGACCCTGCCTTCCTGGCGAAGCTTCAGGATGTTGTCGGGCTCTACCTCGACCCTCCCGAGAAGGCTGTCGTCTTCAGCGTCGATGAAAAGAGTCAGATCCAGGCGCTGGACCGGACACAGCCGGGGCTGCCGCTCAAGCGCGGCCGCGCTGGGACAAGGACGCACGATTACAAGCGCCACGGCACGACCACGCTGTTTGCCGCACTGAATGTCCAGACCGGCGAGGTCATCGGGGAATGCATGGACCTACATCGCCACGGCGAGTTCCTCACCTTCCTCAAAAAGCTCGACCGACAAACACCCCGGGACCTGACGCTGGAGGTCATCGTCGACAACTATGCGACCCATAAGCACAGCGCCGTCGTGACCTGGCTTGAGGCCCATCCGCGCGTGCGTCTGCACTTCACGCCAACATCGGCCTCTTGGCTCAACCTCGTCGAACGGTTTTTCGCCGAGCTGACCGACAAAGCGCTGCGCCGCGGCGTCTTCACGAGCGTTGCCGCGCTTGAAACCGCAATTGCGACCTACCTCCAAGAACGAAACCGCAAGCCAAAACCCTACACCTGGACAGCCACCATCGAGGCCGTCCTCGACAAGGTTGGTCGGGCCCAAAGTGCCCTCACCGCCGTACAAGACTCTTCGGTTTCAGTACACTAGGATGTCCTCGGCGACTGCTCCGACCCGAACTCCATCTCCGCGGGCTTCGCCGATGACGCGGCTGACATCCGCTACAACGGTCTCGAACGTGTTGG
>JANNQQ010000293.1:0-1726 GCA_031400835.1 Actinomycetes bacterium
GTTACCTCGTGACCCATCGCGATCAGCGACAAGGCCACGTTCGCGCCGACCTTTCCGCCTCCGGCAACGATGAGATACATCAGGTTCGCTCCGCCCCGGACGACGACCCCGACGGAACCGGGCAGGACCGCACCTCCTCGACGAGAAACGAGATCGCGGTCTGTGTTGGACAGACTGTGCGCAGGCCCCGCTTGGCGTAGAACTCCGCTCGCCGTGGATCGAGGACGCGAACGACGACACACGAGATGCCGTACTGCTTCTGGATCACCTGGCCGACGACGATGTTCGTGTTGTCGCCCGAGGTCGCAACGTCCGCGGCATCGGCGCTCTCGATGCCAGCGCGGACGAGTATCTCGGTCTCCATCGCGTGGCCGACGACGAAGCCGCCCTTCCAACCGGCACCGAGGCGCGCAAGGGCCTCCTCGTTCTCGTCAACCGCGGTCACGTTCCACCCTTCGTCGGCAAGCTGCTGCGCGACGGCCGAGCCGACGCGGCCGCACCCGATCACGACTGCCTTCATGTGATCAGCTTACCCATGCCGTCAGTCACTCTCCTCGAAGGTGCCTTCCGGGAAGGCAACGACCAGCACCTCACAAGGGGCATGACGAAGGATGTGGTCAACGGTCGGTGAGAAGAATCTCGATTGCCGACGCCAGCGCGGCGACGACCCGAGCACGATCAGGTCGGCGTCGCTCGCGCGCGCATCCTCGACGATGGCGTGCCCGATCGAGCGGGCGACGATCGTGCGCGTGACGATCTCGACGCCGTTCTCCTCTCCGAGAGCGCGGGCTTCTGCGAGTGATTCGTCTGCGCGTCGCGCCACGTCCTCCGGGAGCGGACCTTCGAGAGGAAAGGCGCGCGGCACGCGCACGACGAAAACGGCCTCGACGCTCGACCCACGCTCCTTTGCGAGCGCAACCGCCGTCGCGACCATCTCCTCTCCGATATCTCCCAGTTTCATCGGAACGAGCACCTTGCTGTATGCGGCGCCCGGTGGCAGCGTCGCAACCGGATCAATGTCGTCGAGAACGCTCGCTTCGCGGCGACGCCGAACAAGAAAGTAGACCACGAGACCGAGAGCGAGCCAAGCGGGGCCGGCGTACCGCGCTCCCGGGTGGGTGATGAGAGCGAGCACCCAGACCGCGAAGGTGAGCGGAGCGCCGATCAGAGCCGGGAGCGGGAGCAACACGCCTCTGACCCGCAGTTCGGGCCTTGCCCTGAACGGTCGCTCGAGATCGGGCTCGATCTGGCGCAGCCGGATCACGGCCAACTGGGCGGCCGTGAAGGCAAAGAGAACACCGAAGGAGTACAGACTGGCAAGAAACGCAGCGTCGTCACCGGCGAGTACCCCTGTCGCGACAACGATCGCGATCGCGAAGACGCCGACGGCAACGAGCGCCTCCCGCGAGATGAGTGACCGACGTTCCAGAAGACCGAACTCGCGTGGCAGCATTCCGTGCTCCGCCATCGAACGACCGAGGCGGGTGCACCCCGTGATCGCGGTGGTCGCGGCAGCGAACAGAATCAGGGCTCCTGAGAGACCAACGACGATGCGAAGAACGTCTACGAGTGCGGCCGGGAGATGCCCTTCGAAGGCGGTTACGATCCCCACGATCGGCGCCTGGAGCCAGTCGTCGGCGAGTCCGCTCGACCCGTCCTCCGAGGGGAATGCGGTGACTGCAACAACAGCGATGAGCACCGTCGTCACCACGACGAGGCCGATCGA
>JANNQQ010000294.1:0-18168 GCA_031400835.1 Actinomycetes bacterium
CCGACACCCACCGGTTCGTCTGGGGGGGCGGGCGGCGCTAGCTGATCCCGACCAGGGCGTCGGGACGGGCGGGCCGTACACGGCTCTCCCGCCCCGACACCCCTTGAGCGCTACTGAGCTACGGCCATGAGCAGGCGGTCGACGAACGCGGTCTCCGGAACCGACCCCGCCCACGCGGGAACGCCGTTGACAACGATCGCCGGGACGCCGCGTACCCCATGTCGATCTGCTTCAGTCGGAAACTCGCTCGCCTCGATCGCGATTGCCGTGACGTCGGGTGAGGCGCGTGCACATCGGTACGCCAGCAGCACGGCCGGCGGGCAATGTGGTCAGGTTGGTGTGACGTAGACACGTATCTCGACAGGCCCCTCGAGCGTTCCGAGCCGCTCAAGAGAGGTGGCTGAGAGCGACGGTTCCTGACGACCAGCTTCAGCCAGCGCGTGCACAAGAGCCGAAAGCTCGTAGCCAGCAGGCATCCCGCGGTAGCTGACACCCGCGTCGCGTCCGACCGTAATTTGCGGCCAAGGCCCAGGAGTGTCGTGCTCGACCACCTCGAGCAGGACGAGATCGGAGAGCGCGCAGACGGCCTCGACGATGCGCTGAGTCTCACCGCACGGGTCTATCTCTCGTCCACCCGCGGCCAGGAGAGCCACCGGGGTTGCAGCTGGCCCAACCTCGAGCAGCACCTCGACTGCTTGCTCCATCGTCCCGAGCGCCTCGCTGATCGCCTCCGCCTCGCGTTCGGCAAACACGTCGGTCAGGCGCTCAACGATGCGACTTTGTCGCGCAGGTACCCGAGGTACGGCGCGGGGTCGATCTCGCGTGAACCCGTGAGGCGCTCGAGCGTCTCTTTTGGGGTGAGCTTGCGACCGAGCGAGTAAAGGTTGTCGCGAAGCCACGACGAGAGCTGGCCCACATCGCCTACGGCGAGCTGGGCGTCAAGTTCGGGGAGCGCCTGCCGGACAACCGACCAGAGCTGAAGCGAGATGACGTTGCCAAGGGCATACGTCGGGAAGTATCCGATCCCACCTCCTGACCAGTGGACGTCCTGGAGCACGCCGTCACCAACGTGGGGCACATCCACCCCGAGGAACTCCTTCATCCGTGCATCCCAGATCTCAGGGAGGTCGACGAGCGACACCGTCCCCTCAAGCATCTCCTGCTCGAGCTCGAAGCGAAGGATGATGTGGAGGCTGTACGTGGTCTCGTCTGCATCGACCCGGATGAGACCCGGTTCGGCGCGGTTGATCGCCCGGACGAAGTCCTCGAACGCAACGGGCTTGAGCGCCGGGAATGTCTGTTGCAATGGCCCGTACCAGTGCTCCCAGAAGAGCGGGTTGCGACCAATGAGGTTCTCCCAGGTCCTGCTCTGCGACTCGTTGAGACCAAGCGAAGGTGCGCCGGCAAGAGGCGTGCGAAGTAGCTCATCGGCGATGCCGTGCGCATAGAGCCCGTGACCTGCCTCGTGAAGCGTCGACCAGATCGACTCGAGATCGTCGTCGCGGTAGCGGGTCGTTAGACGCACATCACGGTTCGAGAAAGATGTGCAGAACGGGTGTGCAGTTGGGTCGAGACGCCATGAGCCCTCACTGAGACCGAGCGTCGAGAGGACACGATCGGCAAACGCCCTCTGTGCCTCGACGGGAAAGGCGCCCTGGAGAAACGAAGCGTCAATGTGGGGGGCAGCGGCGACAAGAGCAGTGAGTGCCGGCCGCAGGATCGCGAATACCTCACGCACATCGGTGGTGAGCATCCCGGGTTCGTAGTCGTCGAGCAATGGGGTGTATGGACTATCCGACCACTCGAAGCATTCGACGTACTTTCGCTTGAGCTCGACGTTGCGCTCGAGATACGGGAGGAACGAGGTGAAATCGCGGTTACGGCGCGCTTCGACCCAGGCGTGATGTCCGCTTGCGGCGGCCCGTGTCATCTCCTCCTCGAGGTCAGCCGGCACCCGGCGCTGCTTCTCCCAATCGCGTCGAGTGACCCGGATCAGGCTCGCTTCATACGAGTCGAACGCCTCGGACTCCTCAAGCGGTGCCAGACGGTCGAGAAGACGGCCGATCTCAGGATCGATGAATCGTTCGTGTGCGATGCGCCCGAGGGTTGCGAGTTGGTTCGCGCGCGCCTCGGTTCCGAGCGGCGGCATAGAGACGCGCTGATCCCAGCCGAGAACGCCCGCTGCCCTCGAGAGGTCGGAGATCTCAGCGAGACGGATCGTGAGTTCATTGAGATCAGACTGCATTTGCGCAAGGGTAACGCGAGGTGGCGCGAGTGGCACGTGGGAGTGCTCCAAGCAATGCCCGTACTGTTGACACGTCACCGCTGTCCGGCAGGAACGTGACGGTCGCTAGGCTCGGTCTATGACTGACGTCCTCATCGTTGGCGACACCGAGCGTTCGCCCGAGTTACGGCACGAGATTCCGCTTCACATCGGTGACGAGTTCCTCTATGCCGAGACAGATGGCCGTCGTGTTGCGATCGTCTGGAGCATCGAGGGCGACCGCATCAGCAAGGTCGACGAGTCGATCGAGATCATTCCGTCGGAGACGTTCTCTCCCGATGATCTGATCCGCGATGGGGTGGGTATCTACGACCTTGCACCTACGCTGACGGCGCGGATGGTCGCATCGCTCGGGATCGCGAGCGCATCTGTTCCGGCGGCGTTTCCTCTTCGCGTAGCCGACGAGCTCCGTCGGAGTGGCGTGGAGCTGATCGTCGATCAACGCCTGTTCGACGACCGGCGCCGGCGCAAGACGACAGCCGAACTCGACGGGATTCGCGTCGCGTCACGAGCAGTTGGCGCCGCGATCGAGGAGATTTCTGCTGTGCTTGCGCGCTCGGAGCCGAGACCGGACGGCCGGGTCGTCGAGGGGGAGCCACTCACGTGCGAGCTGCTCAGAGCACGAGCCGACGCCATTCTTGCGACCTTCGGATGTCGTGGCGACGACATGATCGTTGCCCACGGCCCGCAGAGCGCTGACGGACACGACGCGGGCTCGGGCAGGATCGCGAACGATGACGTCGTGCTGTGCGACGTGTTCCCACGCCATCTCGAAAGCGCCTGCTATTCCGACATGTCGCGAACGTTTCTCGTAGGGGAGGCCAACGCGGAGCTGGTGGAGTGGCACGGGCAGTGTGTCGAGGCACTCGAGCTCTCCCGTGCGCTCGTGCGGCCAGGGGTCAATGGGGCAGATCTTCACCGGGCAGTGAGTACGTTCTTCGAGGAACGCGGCCACCGCACTGCGCTCTCTAAGGCCGAAGGCGAGGTGTTGCGCGAGGGTTACTACCACGCGCTGGGCCACGGTGTCGGACTCGACGTCCACGAGGCGCCCTCGCTCGGCAAGGTGGGCCACGACCTCGTCGTCGGTGATGTGATCACGCTTGAGCCAGGGCTGTACAGGCAGGGGTTCGGTGGAATCAGAGTCGAGGATCTCGTCGTCGTCACCAACGACGGCTGCGAGACGCTTACGCAGTTTCCCCTTGGGTACGAGCCCGTGGTACAACCGCCCGCATGAGCGACACGATTGAGACGCTGTTCGACGAGGACAGGCGCTTTCCGCCGCCTGCGGGTTTTGCGGCGAACGCGAACACAGGCGCGGACGTCTATGACCGCGACTTCGAGGAGTTCTGGGATACGTCGGCGCGCGCCCGGGTGTCGTGGCTCGAGCCGTACGAGACGCTCTATACGTGGGAGTTGCCGTATGCCGAGTGGTTCCTCGGGGGCAAGCTCAACGTCGCCTACAACTGCGTCGACCGGCACGTCGAGGCGGGACTCGGTCATCGGGTCGCCTATCACTGGGAGGGTGAGCCTGGCGACACGCGCACGATCACCTACGCCGATCTGCAGCGCGATGTCGTGCGCTTTGCAAACGCGCTCAAGGGTCTCGGGGTGCAAAAGGGAACGCGCGTCGCGATCTACATGGGGATGATTCCTGAGCTCGCTGTGGCGATGCTCGCCTGCACGAGGCTCGGCGCACCGCACACCGTCGTCTTCGGCGGCTTCTCGGCCGACTCGCTGTCGGATCGCATGAACGACATGGGTTGTGAGGTGCTCATCACCCAGGATGAGGCGTGGCGTCGTGGGGGGACGGTGCCGCTCAAGCTCACTGCAGATGCGGCTCTCGGTGTGTGCCCCGGTGTGCACTCGGCGCTTGTCGTTCGCCGTACCGGAGCTCCGGTTCCGATGATGGACGGTCGTGACGTCTGGCTCCACGAGGTTGAAGCATCTGACGACCCTGCGACCTGCCCGTGCGAGCCGATGGACAGCGAGGACCTCCTGTTTCTCATGTACACGTCGGGAACCACGGCCAGACCAAAGGGCATCACGCACACGACAGGCGGCTATCTCGTCGGCGCAGCAACGACGCACCACCACGTCTTCGATCTCAAGCCCGAGAGCGATGTCTTCTGGTGTGCAGCCGACATCGGCTGGATCACGGGGCACAGCTACATCGTCTACGGACCACTCTGCAACGCGACCACCTCGGTGCTGTATGAGGGGACGCCCGACTATCCGGACAAGGATCGCTGGTGGGAGATCGTGGCACGCTACGGAGTGACCACGCTGTACACGGCGCCGACAGCGATCAGGGCCCACATGAAGTGGGGACCGGAGTACGCCGAGAAGCACGACCTCAACTCGTTGCGCCTGCTCGGGTCGGTCGGGGAGCCAATTAATCCCGAGGCGTGGATCTGGTACCACGAGCACGTCGGTGGCGAGCGCTGCCCGATCGTCGATACGTGGTGGCAGACAGAAACGGGGATGATTCTCCTCACCCCTCTACCCGGAGTGACCACGACGAAGCCCGGGTCCGCGACGAAGCCGTTCCCCGGTGTGAAGGCGGCGGTCGTCAACGAGGCCGGCGAGAAGGTCGATCATGGGGGCGGATATCTCGTCCTAGAGCGACCCTGGCCCGCGATGACGCGTGGCATCTTCGGGGATGACGCCCGGTTCAGAGAGACGTACTGGGAGCGCTTCCCCGGGCTGTACTTCGCCGGCGATGGAGCGCGGATCGATGCCGATGGCGACTTCTGGCTCCTCGGCAGGGTCGATGACGTGATGAACGTGTCGGGTCACCGGCTCTCGACGATCGAGGTCGAATCGGCTCTTGTTGACCATCCGAAGGTGGCCGAAGCGGCGGTGTGCGGTCGCTCCGACGCGACCACCGGGCAGGCGATCGTGGCCTACGTGACGCTCAAGGGTGGAGATCCAGGCTCGCTCGAGATGCTCGAAGAGCTTCGGGCTCACGTCGCCCACAAGATCGGCGCGATTGCGAAGCCTGCGAACATCGTCTTCACCCCTGAGCTGCCGAAGACCCGGTCGGGAAAGATCATGCGCCGGCTTCTGCGCGACGTGGCCGAGAACCGCCCGCTTGGCGACACAACCACCCTCGCCGACCCGAGCGTTGTCAGCGAGCTCTCGGAGCGGGCCGCCGAGGCGCCTGCAGACGAGTAGGGAATCGCCGGGCTACGCGGCGAGCAGCTTCTCGAACCGACCCGGATCGTCGAACGGGCCGATGAGCGCGAGTGAGAGATCGCCGCCGAGGAGTTCTCCGGCGACACGGTGCACGTCATCGATGGTTACCGCATCAACGCCTGCGAGAACCTCTTCCGGCTCGACCGCCCCACCTTCGAGAATCTCGCGTCGGAGCCCGAACATGATCGTCGCGTGTGGACTCTCTAGTCCGAGGACGAAGCGGCCTTTCGAGAATGCGCGCGCCTTCTCGAGCTCGTCCGAGGGCACCGGCGTGGTGGCGATTTCCCGCAGCTCGCGGACGATGGTCTCGATCGCATCGTCAATCCGATTGAGGTCGACACCCGCCTGTGCTGCGATCGCGCCCGTGTCTGCGTACGAGGAGTTCCCGCAGAAGACGTAGTAGGCGAGTCCGCGCCGCTCGCGAACCTCGGTGAAGAGGCGGGACGACATTCCGCCGCCAAGGACAGTGGCGAGTAGCTGGAGCGCGTAGCGGTCGGGATGTCCAACGGGGTAGCTGGGTGCGCCGACCACGATGTGCGCCTGGTCGGACTGCTTCGTGTGGAGCCGAACCTGACTCTCGCCGGGATTGGCAGCGACAGCATCGGGCGTGCCGGTCGACTCCCGAGGAACGTCGCCGAGCAGCCCTTCGAGTCGCTCGGTCAAACCCTCACCGAGATTGCCGCCAAGACCGACAATCGTGCGCTCGGGGCGATACCAGCGGTTCAGGAAGCCGAGGAACGTCTCGCGGGTCGCACCGCGCACCGTTTCTTCGGTGCCGATGATGTCTCGGCCGAGGGGCTGGTCCCCGTAGAGATGTCGCTCCCACACGCTGCCGACGTAGCTGCGCGGCGTATCGGCGTACATGTTCATCTCCTCGACGATCACGCCCTTCTCGCGATCGATCTCGTCCGTGTCGAAGCGCGAGTTGCGAAGCATGTCGACGAGAACATCGAGGGCGACGTCGCGCGTCTCGGCGGCGCACTTGACGTAGTACCCCGTCACTTCTTTCCCGGTGAACGCGTTGAACTCGCCGCCGATCCCATCGATCTCGGTCGCGATGTCACGCGCCGTCGGTCGGCGCTCGGTCCCCTTGAAGAACATGTGCTCGGCGAAGTGAGCGATCCCACTTTCCTCCGCCCGCTCGTAGCGTGAGCCGGCGGCGAACATCACGAAGCAGGCGACCGACTGTGCATGCGACATCGGCGCCGTGAGCACGCGGGTGCCGTTGGAGAGGGTTGAACGCTCGAACGTGGCCACGGATCCATGGTATAGACGGTGTCGTGATTACTCATCCAAAGGCGCTCGCTCTCATCGAGCATGTGCTTGGCGCCGCATCGGGGCCGGTAGCCGTCGTTGTCGTTGACACGCACGGCGAGGTTGTCGCTTCCCTGCGGATGGACGGCGCCGCCCTCGACACCGAGCTGAACGCTCGGCGAAAGGCATACACGGCAGCGCGCAGCGACGCTACAACGACCCGCGCACTCGCGGAGAAGGTTGCCTCCTCGCCGACCGAGCTCGCGAGTTTCGACCCGTTCTTCTCCTTCTTTCTCGGGGGGGTTGCACTGTTTGCAGGGGCCGAGCGGATCGGTGCGATCGGTGTCAGCGGCTTACCGGGCGAGGTTGATGAAGCTCTGGCGCTGGCCGCCGCCGCCGCAGTGGGGTGCGAGACGCGGCCATAGCCACGTCCGGTGTCTCAGCAAGCCGTTTACGGGCGATGAGTTGGCCGCCGCAGTGGCCGGCACAGGGCGCGCTTCAGCGTTGGAACGAGGCCCAGGCGGCGAGCAGCTCCGTCTCGCGCTCTCGCGTAAGACCGACGCCGTCGACCCTGTCTGCCAGAGCTAGCGTCCCGGCGACCGTCTCGGCTAGTGGCCGCGCCACGAGCCCCTCGGCGGCAGCCCTGCTCGTGTCGACCTGCATGAAGTGTTTCCACTCAGGGTTACGCTCGTCGATCCAGAGCGGCAGCTCGAGCCATTCGCCGACCGCCTGCTCGCTCAGGAACGCGGGAGCGACCTCGTGGGCGATCACTGATGTCCCCGTGACCTCCATCGACGTGGCCAGAAGGTCGGAGAAGGACCAGTTGCAGGTCGCGTTGAGCGTCCCCGTTACTCGCCGCTCTGCGCATGTCACCAGCCATGAGCCCAGATCGCGGACGTCGACGAACTGCACCGGGCGGGTGACCGGGGCGACGACGAGGATGTCGCCTCCCTCCGCGATCCGGTGTGGCCAGTAGCTGAAGCGACCGGTTGGATCGTGCGGACCGACGATCAGCCCGGCGCGAATATGGGTCGCGCGTCCGGGGAAACAGGTCTCGATCTCGACCTCGCACGCGGCCTTGAGAGCCCCGTACTCCGCTTCGATGTCCTCTGAGGTTGGATCCGAGAGCGTCGCAACCGCCGCCGCCTCGTCGACCCTGTCCGCGAACGAGGCGTACACCGAGATACTCGAGACGAAGACGTAGTGAGCTGCCGAGTTCGCAAGGACGTTGGCGCTTGCCGCCGCGAGCCGGGGGAGGTAGCCAGAGGTGTCGATGACGGCATCCCACGAGCCGCCGCGCAGACCGTCCAGACCGCCATCGCGGTCGCCGACGATCCGCTCGAGCTCCGGATATAGGTCGGCGTCCGTCTTGCCGCGGTTGAAGAGCGTCACCTCGTGCCCTGCCCCGAGCGCATGGTCGATCACGGCGCGTCCAAGAAACTTCGGGCCGCCGAGGAGGAGGAGCCTCACAAGAGCTCGGTCACCCCGGCGAGCAGTCTGTCGACCTCCTCAGCGGTGTTGTAGTGCACGATCCCTGCGCGCACGGCACCATCGTTCTCATCGAGGCCGAGCCGCCGGATTGTCTCGAGCGCGTAGTAGTTGCCCCACCAGACCGCGACGTCGCGCGTGGCGAGATGCTCGGCGACCGCCTGCGCCGTGTGATCGGGAACGCTGAAGCAGAACGTCGGGACGCGGCCTTCCATCGTGGGTAGACCGTGCAGCGTGACGGCGTGGGGAAGCCCCGCAAGGAACCGCTCGCCGAGCACGCGTTCGTGTGCGGTGATCGCATCCCAACCAAGGTCGTGCACGTAGTCGACTGCGGCAACGAAGCCCGCGAGCAACTCGTGCTGGCACGTTCCGAGCTCGTAGCGGTGTCCGACCGGCTCATCGGCTGCCGGGCGCACTTTGTATGCGCGCCAGCTGCGCAGAAGCTCCTCGCGGGCGAAGGCAAGACCCATGTGCGGGCCGAAGTACTTATACGGGGAGCAGACCAGCACGTCGCACCCCCACTCTCCGACGTCGATCTGTCCGTGCGGGCCGTAGTGCACCGCGTCGACCCAGGCGAGCGCGCCCGCAGCGTGTGCAAGCTCGACGATCCGGCGGATATCCGGTGCCGTGCCAACCGAGTTGGCCGCCGCCGGGAACGCAACCACACGCGTCCGATCCGAGAGCAGCGACTCAAGGTGCTCGAGGTCGAGCGAGAGATCATCTCGCACGTCGGCGTGACGCACGATCACTCCGAGATCGTCCGCAAGCGCCAGCCAAGGGGAGACGTTGGCGTCATGGTCGAGCTTGGTGACGACGATCTCGTCACCGGCCTTGAGCTCACGCGCCAGCGCTCGCGTGAGGAGGAAGTTGAGCGATGTCATGCTCTGCCCGAAGGCGACCTCGCCCGCATCACACCCGAGGAACTCGCCGGCGCGTACATGTGCAAGGTCGACGAGGGTGTCTGTACGACGTGAGGTCTCGTACGGCGCACCGACGTTAGCGTTGTCGTGACGGAGATAGCCCGCGATAGCGTCAATCACGGAGTCGGGGCACTGTGTCCCGCCGGGTCCATCAAAGAACGCAAGCCGACGCTGAAGTGCGGTGTATCGGGACCTGACGGTCTCAACATCAAGCATGGTGGCGGTCATCGCGTTCCCTCCGTTGACATGTCAGTACCGAGCGCAGTCGCATCCTATGCCGTCCGGACCAGGTCCTAAGGTCTCTGGCGATGCAGCGGTTGCGCCCGTTGACTGAAGACGAGTGCTACATCCGATGCTACGGCTGGATCGGCGAGGACGACGCGGTGCGCGTCGTCCGTCCAGGTGACGACGCGCCCGAGTCGGTCGCGATCATGACCGAGCGAATTCGCTTGGCGTTCGAAGCCCGCATCGGTGACGCTGAGCAAGAAGCCGCGTAGGCAAGCCCCTCACACGTGACCGTCGCTTCGTCGAGCTCCGTCCCGGACGTGCTCGCACCTAACCTCCGCGTCGTCTTTTGCGGCATCAACCCAGGACGCTTCTCCGATGCGGCCGCGGCGCACTTCGCGAACCCTCGCAACGACTTCTGGCGTCTCCTCGAGGCTGCAGCGTTCACGCCGAGGCTGTTTGACCCGTCCGAGCAGTTCGCCCTGCTCTCACTCGGAATCGGAGTGACGAATGCGGCAGCACGTACCACCCCCGGCTCGGGTGATCTCCGCAAGGCGGACTTCGCAGGTGCGTCCGACCGTCTCGACCAAATCGCCCGCGAGCTCAAGCCCCGATGGATCGCCTTCGTTGGCAAGGAGGCGTACCGCGGCACCTTCGGAGAGCGGCCCGAGCATGGGTCGCAAACGAGGACGCTTGAGGAGACGCAGTTGTTCGTGCTTCCCTCGACCTCGCCCGCAAACGCAGCGGTGCCGTGGGAGGAGCGCTTGCGGTGGTTTCAGGAACTGGCTGGTCGCACGACGGGCCAAACGAGCCGGTGAGCTCGTTGCTGCATCCACTGGATGCAGCGCGAACGAACGTACTTTGCAACTGATCGTTGCAAAGTGCTGTTCGGCCCTTGCGCGGGCTGCGCCAATCGAGACCGCACCCCGACGGCTGCCCGACTTGTCCGTGTTGCGGTTCTTCGAGACGGTTCGCCGCCCGAAGCAATCGACGTTGGGGTCTGAAGTTAGACCGTTGTGACTGATCCTCATCCACCCATCGTGTTATCGGGAACTGCGCGACCGGCGTCGTCGCAGCCGGCGCCCCGCCCGATCCCCTAGGGCAGACTGAAGTCTGACCTGCCCACAGCGATCGTGGAGGGGGTAGGAGGCCCAAAGAGCCGGGCCTCCTACCCCCTCCAGCGATTCGTTATCGGCACCCGCCAATCGCGACCAAATGCCCGGGGCCTGAGCTTGATCCCGGGGGCCGCCTGCCGGCGCTTGTACTCAGCTCGGTCGACGAGGGGGATCGCCTTCTCGACGACCGCGTGGTCGAACTGCTCCAGTAGCTCCTCACGCGAGCGGTCGAGCTCGATGTACGCCTCGAGCACCGGATCAAGAAGGTGGTACGGAGGAAGCGATTGGTCGTCGCGCTGGTCGGCGCGCAGCTCGGCTGTCGGAGGGCGTTCGATCGTCGTCACCGGAATCAGCTCGCGTCCTGCGTGTTCATTCAGGTGGCGCGAAAGTCGGAAGACGTCGGTCTTGAACACGTCCTTCAAGAGCGCGAATCCACCGACCATGTCACCGTAGATCGTCGCGTAGCCCACGGCCATCTCGGACTTGTTGCCCGTCGCAATCACGAGCCACCCATGCGCATTGGAGAGCGCCATCAGAATCGCGCCGCGTACCCGCGCCTGCAGGTTCTCGGCTGCCAGCCCCTCAAGACCGCCGAGTGCGGCGTGATAGGACGCAACGATCGCCTCGATCGGAATCTCACGGAAGTCGGCGCCGAGGTTCTCGCTCACTTCTCGGGCGTCGTCGCGGGTGTCGGCCGAGGAGAAACGTGACGGCATCGACACCGTATGCACGTGCTCGGTGCCAAGCGCATCGGCGGCAATCGCCGCGGTCAGCGCCGAGTCGATCCCGCCGCTGATTCCGAGGACGACATCGTGAAAGCCATTCTTCTCGACGTAGTCGCGAAGACCGAGCCCGAGGGCAAGTCGCATCTGCTCAAGCTCCGTCTCGAATGGGACGATTGCGGCCGGGAGCGAGCCCTCTGTCGAGGCCGCCGGAGGTAGCTCGACGATACGCGGCACAACGGCGGCTGTGCGCGACCGCTCGAGCTCGCGCCGGCGCACATCGCGGAGTCTGCGGCCGATCGCCTCGGTGGGGTCGATGTCCACAACGAGAAGCGCCTCCTCAAACCCCGGCGCCCGCGCGAGCACCTCGCCTTCGTCGTCGAGGACGACCGAATGTCCGTCAAAGACGAGCTCATCCTGTCCGCCCACGAGATTGCAAAATGCGAGATACGACGCGTTGTCTCGCGCCCGGGTGACGAGCATCTCCTCGCGATCCTCCGCCTTGCCGACGTGAAACGGGGAGGCCGAGAGATTGACGATCAGCGTCGCCCCTGCGAGCGCCAGATCGGTGGCAGGCGGACCCGGCTGCCAGATGTCCTCGCAGATCGTCGGGCCTACGAGCACGTCGCCTGCGCGCAGGAGGAGAAGGTCGCGACCCTCGGCGAAGTAGCGATGCTCGTCGAAGACGCCGTAGTTTGGGAGGTAGCGCTTGCTATACGTCGCCTGCACCACGCCGTCGAAGCAGATGGCGGCAGCGTTCGAGAGATCGCGGTCGAACACCGGGCAGCCAACGAGCGCTGTGATGCCGACGCACGTGCGGGCGACCTCCTCGAGGGCCTCGGCCGAGGCACGAATGAACCCCGGCCGCAACAGCAGGTCCTCCGGTGGATACCCCGTGAGTGCGAGCTCCGGCAGCACCACCAACTCCGCCTGCGCCTTCTGCGCCTCGCGGATCGCGCCGATGATGCGCTCGACGTTGCCGTCGAGGTCCCCGACGATCAGGTTGAGCTGTGCCAGCGCGAGTCTCACCGGCAGATCATCCCTGGTGGGAAGGCACCGCGGGTGTGGAGTTTTCGCCTCTCAGGCACAAACAGCACTCTACCGGGATACCCATGGAGACGATCACCATCGCCCGGCGCTTTCGCGGCCCACTCGACTCTGGAAACGGCGGCTACAGCGCGGGACTCCTTGCTCGCTCGCTCTCGGGATCGGTCGAGGTCACTCTGCGGATTCCGCCACCGCTAGAGCGGCCGCTTGCTGTGCGAGCAGACGGCGAGCGGATGCTGTTACTTGACGGTGAGCGGCTCGTTGCGGAGGCGCGCACTCACGACGTCGCTCTTGAGCCTCCTGCGCCCCCGACCCACCAGGCGGCTCTCGCTGCCTCGGCTGGTAGCCGCGGATGGGAGGAGCCGGAGTTCGCCGAATGCTTCGTCTGCGGCGACCGGCCCGATGACAGTGGGCTTGCGATCCACGCCGGTGCGGTGGCTGGTCGCGAGAACCTGGTCGCTGCAACCTGGATCGCCCGCGAAGTCGCGCCGGAAATCGTCTGGGCGGCGATCGACTGTCCGGGCGCGTACGCCGTGGGCGGGCCTGGACGAGGAGAGGTTCTCCTTGGGCGAATGACCGCCAGAATCGACCGGCTCCCGCAGGAAGGCGAGCCGTGCGTGGTGGTCGGGTGGTCGCTTGGCATCGACCGGCGCAAGCTCTTTGCGGGTACCGCGTTGTATGGCGAGGATGGCCTTCCGATCGCGGTCTCGCGGCAGGTGTGGTTCGTGCCGACGCACTCAACCCCGTAGCGATAGGGCCTGGCTAGGGTGGAGTCGTGTGGCCACGCTTGCGCAAGCGCCTGATTTCATCGCGGATATGGGTAGACGGGGTTGTCCCTCGCGTCGTCATCGCCCATCAGATTCCCGCCGCTGGACGAGGTCTCGTCGCGCTCATCGTGGGCGTCAACATCGCACTCGGGCTCCTTCCGGTTCTGTTCGTTCTGGCGACGAGCGTTGTCGTTGGTCGGGTGCCGGCCGCGGTCGACGGGGGTATCGGCTCGACTGAGTGGGACGGCCTGGTCATGGCGTTTCTCCTCGCCGCAGGTGCGTTCGTGGCCCAGCAGGTGATCGCGACGCTGCAGGGGTCACTCGGGGAGCTGGCCAAGCGGAGAGTCGATGGCAAGCTGCGCGACGAGACGATGGCGCTAACGCTGTCTTCCACGAGCGTCGCCCCAATGGAGGAGTCGTCGAACCTCGATGCGCTGAGCGAGGCCACGATCTCGTTCGAATCCGATTGGCACACCCCAGGCATGGCATGTGCGGGGCTGCTCGCACTGATCGCGCGGTACGTGCGGCTCCTCGGTTTCGTCGTGCTCGTCGGCGTCGTCCTCCACTGGTGGGTGGCAATGGGCCTTCTCGGCGCGACGATGATGTTTCGGTACGGGAACCGGGGTGGGCTTCGCAGGTTTTCGCAGGTCTGGCGCGAGGTCGTTCCAATGCTTCGCCGCGGCCACTACTACCGAGCGCTCGCGCTCGATGGTGCGGCCGCGAAGGAGACCAAGATCTTTGGCTTGACAGCGTGGCTCACCGGTCGCTACGAGACCACGTACCTCGGTTCGCTCGCGCCCGTTTGGGCAGCGCGGCGGCGGATCTATCTCCGTCCGTACCTTGGCTACGCGTCGGTCGGCGCGATCGCAGGAGCGCTCATCCTCGCCCTGCTCGCGCATGACGCAGCAACGGGTGCGGTCTCACTCACCGGGCTTGCACTTGGGCTTCAGGCAACAGTCTCTGCTCTACTCCTCGGAGAGCACTATCCCGAATCGGATGTGCCGACGCAGTTTGGGATGCGTGCTGTTGTTGGACTGGCCGAGATCGAGTCTGCGATGGCGCGGGTCGAGTCTTCGACCAGAACGCCACTCACACGCGAGGCGATCGAAGCGGCCCGTGAGCTGCCAGCAGCCTCACTCCGATTCGAGGGAGTGTCGTTCGCGTATCCGGGGAGTGGGCGAAAAGTCCTAGACGATCTCGATCTCGAGCTCGCCGTCGGCCGTTGCACCGCGATCGTGGGGGTCAATGGCGCGGGCAAGACGACGCTGGTCAAGTTGCTCACACGGCTGCACGATCCGACCGCAGGCGTGATCACGGCGGACGAGATCCCGATCGCCGAGCTCGACGTTCGTGCCTGGCGACGTCAGGTGAGCGTCATTTTCCAGGACTTCATTCACTACCAACTTTCGGGCACCGACAACATCTTCCTCGGGGCCGCGCATGCACCCCTCGATGTCGAGGCTATCGAGCGAGCTGCGGAAAGGGCAGGTGCGCTCGACGCCTTCTCAAAGCATCCACTCGGTCTCGACACCATTCTCGGTCGTGGGTACGTCGGTGGGGTGGATCTGTCCGGTGGTCAGTGGCAGAGACTCGCGATCGCGCGGTCGCTCTACGCGCTTGAGCAAGGCGCAACCGTGCTCGTTCTGGACGAGCCGACATCGGCGCTCGATGTCCGCGCCGAGGCAGCGTTCTTCGACTCCTTCGTCGAGCTCACGCGCGGAGTCACCTCGCTCCTCATCTCCCACCGCTTCTCGAGCGTTCGGCGTGCCGATCGAATCGTGGTCATCGACGGTGGCCGCGTTGTCGAGCAGGGCGATCACGACGCGCTCATACGCCTGGATGGTTCCTACGCGCGTCTCTTCAATCTTCAGGCGGAGCGGTTCGCAGCGGGTCTCGATGATGAGCCCGAGGAGGAGCCCTCGTGAGCGAGACGTTTCGCGGGATCCTCGACCTCACACGACTCTCATGGCGCGAGGGTCGAGGCCGCCTCCTCCTCGCCTCGTTCTTGATGGTGCTCCAGGCGATCTCGCTGCCACTGGCGGCCGCCACTGGCGCCATCCTCACCGACGCCGCGATCGCTGGGAACGAGGATCGCGCGGTTGCGGCCGGCGTTGCGTTGGCTTTCTTCGCCATCGGCTCGCTTACCGCCGGTCACTTCGCACACATTGCGTACTTCGAGCTCGGCGATCTCAACGTCCTCTCGCTCGAACGTGAGCTCATCGAGCTCACCTCCGGGTCACCTGGCATTGAGCATTACGAGCGCCCCGACTACGCCGACAAGCTCCAGGTCGTGCGCCAGGAGCTCGAGCGCACAGGGTGGGGGAGCATGCAGGCACTGCTCTCGGGTCTCGGCCTGACCGTGACGATTGCCGTCACCGCTGTGCTTCTTGGGCGACTCAGCCCCTGGTTGCTCCTGCTCCCGGTAGCCGCCCTCCCGCCGCTCCTCTTTGGCCGCCGGGCGGAGTTGCTGCTCGCGCGCGCTCGCGAAACAGCCGCCGATCCCATGCGGCGCTCAAAGCACCTCTTCCTGCTTGCGCTTGAGGGTGGACCCGCGAAGGAGCTTCGGGTGTGCGACCTCTCGCAGGAGTTGCGCTCGAGACACAACGTCGCGTGGGATGAGGCGACGGCGATTCTCTGGCGCGGCGAGGTTCGGGCCGGGTTTCTGCGGATCACGGGACAGCTCGTGTTCGCTGCGGCGTACATCGCAGCCACCTTGCTCGTCGTGAGAGAAGCTGTCGCTGGCCGGCGTAGCGTCGGCGATGTCGTGCTCGCAATCACCCTTGCCTCGCAGGTGAACGGACAGGTCACCTCGGCGGTGACACTGCTCCAGCAACTCCAACGGACGGCACAGACGATGGCCGATTTCCGTTGGATCAGGGCGCTCATCGCGAAGCAGGCCCCGCCGGTACCCGACGCAGATCTTCCGCAACGCATCACGGAGGGAATCCGCTTGCGTGGCCTCGATTTCGCGTATCCCGGCACGGATACAAAGGTTCTCACCGACGTCGATCTCCACCTTCCCTCCGGGGCGACGGTCGCCATCGTGGGCGAGAACGGCGCTGGCAAGACGACGCTCGTCAAGCTGCTCTGCCGGTTTTACGAACCCACCGCGGGCGTCATCGAGCTCGACGGGGTCGATCTCCTTCGCTTTCCTCTCGACAGCTGGCGCGAGAGAATCGCAACCGGGTTCCAGGATTTTGTGCGCTTCGAGTTCCTCGCCCGCGAAACGGTCGGAGTCGGCGATCTGCCGCAGATCGAGTCGACACCCACCGTCACCGCTGCCTTGGGTCGAGCCCGCGGTGAAGACGTCCTCGAGCGTCTCGAGAATGGGCTCGAGACGCAGCTCGGTAAGTCGTACACCGACGGCACCGAGCTCTCGGGAGGACAGTGGCAGAAGCTCGCGCTCGGACGCGCGATGATGCGCGAGTCACCGCTTCTCCTCGTGCTTGACGAGCCGACCTCCGCGCTCGACGCGCAGGCCGAACACCTCCTCTTCGAGCAATACGCGGCGGGAGCGCGAAGGGTCGCCGCCGACACCGGTGCGATCACCGTTCTCGTCTCGCACCGCTTCTCGACCGTCCGGATGGCCGATCTCATCCTGGTTGTCGCCGATGGTCGTATCTCGGAGTCTGGCTCCCACGAAGAGCTGCTTGCAAAGCACGGCCTCTACGCCGAGCTGTACGGCCTTCAGGCCTCGCAGTATCGGTAGGTGGGCGAATACCGGCCGCTACGCGGGAGTCACCGCAACGAGCAACCCGCCGTCATTGTCGTAGGCGGGAAACAGGTCGAGGGACACCGTCTTTTCCAGTCCCGCCTTGGTCTTCAGCGACATGCGCTTGCCGAGTTGGCGCACGCCCCACTCCCGCACGAGGGCAATCGGCTCCCTATCCGAAAGCGTCAGCGCTTCGACGAGATCGCGTCCGATGAGATCTGCCTCGCGGAACGCCGTTATCTCGAAGACGCCGCGACCGACCGCGAGAACCCGGGAGTCCGCGCCGCACACGACGAACGCGGTTGCCGGTGCCGGGTAGTAGTCCTCGAGCAGCTGGAAGAGGAACCCGAAGGCGCAGCTTCGACACTGTGCCGCCTGGGCCGAGAATCCCTCAAGGCCGTCGAGGTCGACGGAGCGCTCGCGGCAGTTGGGACAGATGAACACGGGCATGCGCAGATCGTACGCGGCTGGTGTCGTCGCGGGCATGATCCCAAGCGTGCGCCGCAAAGAACCGGAGATCATGTGGCGCCCCGACCCGAGCCGCATTGCGCGCGCGAACCTGACGGCGTATCAGCAGTGGCTCAAGGAGACCCGAGGTCTCGTATTCGCCGACCACGCGGCGTTGTGGCAGTGGTCGGTCGACGATCTTGAGGGGTTCTGGGGCTCGCTGTGGGAGCACCTCGGCATCCGTGCGTCGAGTCCCTACGAGCGGGTTCTCGGGCCACGCGAAATGCCGGGTGCGGTGTGGTTTCCGGGCGCGAGGCTCAACTTCGCTGAGCACTGTCTGCTGGCGGGAGCGGCCGAGGCGGTTGCCGTTCTCCACGCGTCCGAGCTTCGCCCACTGTCCGAGCTCACTCGCGGCGACCTGCGTGTCCAGGTAGCGCAGGTCGCCGCCGGGCTCAGCGCGCTTGGCGTGGGCGAAGGCGATCGCGTTGCCGCCTATCTGCCGAACGTGCCCGAGGCGCTCGTGGCACTCCTCGCGTGCGCGTCGGTCGGTGCGATCTGGTCGAGCTGCTCACCCGACTTCGGCGCCCGCGCTGTCGTCGAGCGGTTTGCTCAGATCGAGCCGAAGGTCTTGCTCTGCATCGATGGCTACCGGTATGCGGGGCGCGACTTCAATCGGCTGCCGGTCGTCGCGGGCTTGCTCGACCAGCTGCCATCCGTGGAGCACACGGTCGTCGTCCCCTACCTCGATCTTGGGGCATCGCTCGGCGACCTCCGCGGTGCACTCAGCTGGGATGCGTTGCGTGGGCTCGACCCACGGCGGCCGCTCGAGTATGCGCAGGTCGCGTTCGACCATCCGCTCTGGGTGCTCTACAGCTCGGGAACGACCGGGCCTCCGAAGGCGATCGTTCATGGCCATGGCGGGGTCCTTCTCGAGCTACTCAAGATGCACGTCCTCCACCTCGACCTCCATGACGACGACAGGCTCTTCTGGC
>JANNQQ010000295.1:0-7637 GCA_031400835.1 Actinomycetes bacterium
CGATGCCCTGCGTCTCCCTCGCCCAGTCGATGAGCGTCTTGGCGGCTTCGGTGGCGTATCCCAAGCCACGATGGGGAGGGAAGATGGTGTAACCGATCTCGACGGCGTCCGTCGTTCCCGGACCGTTGACACCGGGTGGGCCATGGAAGCCAAGGTGACCGATCATCGTCGGGACGGGCTCGCGAAGAATGATCGCCCGCACGATCCACGGTTGGATCGCTGAGTCGGCCGTGAGCTGCTCTAGTCGTACTCGGAGCCACGAAAGCTCGCTTCCGTCGAAGCAACCGGGCGCAAGCGCAGCACCTAACTCCTGACCCGCCTCGGCCAACCGGCCGGTGATCAGGAGGTCGAGGGTTGCAGCTGTCACCGAGACGAGGTCAAGCCGATTGGAACTCAGGGAGCCTGCGTTGGACATCGATCGTCTCCTTCCCCAGTCGGTGGCGTGCTCGCCCTCTGAGTAGAGCAGAGCGCCGACGGTCGGGTAGGCAGACTGGTTCTAGAGATTCAGGGCGGCGCTGACGGCAGCCATGCACGTCGTAAACTCGAGGAGGATCAGCACCGCATATCCTCCGCCGTCGCCCAATCCAACGCCCTCATGGAGCAGGAGTCGACAGTGACGACGCGTGGCCCAACCGGCGACGAGCGCAACACCAACGGCAATCAACGCAGGGATCGAAGGCACGTAGCCGTGATCGACACCAGGCCCGTCGAGTTTATGCCCACCGGCGTACCGTGTCAGTCACCCATCGGGCCGCGAGCTCAGGGCCTCGCTGCGAGAAAGAGCGTGGCCGTCACCGCAGCAGGCACCTGGGGATAGAGGTCGGCGAGAGCCACCATCTCGGGAATCTCATCGCGCCAGCGTTCGGCGTCGGGGTGGTTGACCTCGACGACGTTGCCACTCGGATCGAGCACGTACATCTGCACCTCTCCGCTCGGCAAGACCCGGACAGCGTGCCCCTGCGCATCGCGCTCGAGCGCGCCGGCTGCGACCGCCCGGCGGTAGACGACTCCCAGGTCATCGACGTGCAGGGCAAAGTGGCCCGACCGTTGCCCGCGCCTCTCCGTCAGATGCACCTGGAGATCGCCGGCGCGGAGCCAGGCAACCGGGACACCGAAGGCTGGCGCAAGCAGCTTCTCGAGGCCGAACAGCTCCTCGTAGAAGCGGATCGCCTCCTCCAGGTCGTCGACGATGACGCCGACGAGATCGGTTACACCATCTTCCCTCCCCATCGTGGCTTGGGATACGCCACCGAAGCCGCCAAGACGCTCATCGACTGGGCGAGGGAGACGCAGGGCATCGAGCACTTCATCGCATCGATCTCGCCGGGAAACGTGCCCTCCGAGGCGATCGTCAGGAGGCTCGGATTCACTCACACTGGCGAACTTTGGGATGAGGAAGACGGGCTCGAGTACATCTGGGAGATCTTCCCGCGATGAGCGCCGCGTAGCTTCACGCGGGGTAGCTATGCGCTAGCGGCGGTTAGCCGATCGAGTTCGACTTCCGTCAGCCGGAGCGTCGCCATCGGCAACAGCGCGGCGAGTTGCTCGGGTGTCCGTGCGCTAGCGATCGGGGTTGCGACCGTCGGTTGTGTCACGAGCCAGGCGAGTGCGATCGCGGCGACGGACGTTTCGCGGTCGGCGGCGATCGCGTCGAGCTCGGCGAGAACCGCGAGGCCCCGCTCGTTGAGATACCGCACCGCTCCCTCGGCACGCGGGCTGTCGACGGCCTTGCCGCCAGGACGGTACTTGCCTGTCAGGAACCCCATGGCGAGCGCGAAGTACGGGATGCACGAGATCGAGTGCTTCATGCAGACATCGCGCAGTTCACCCTCGTACCCTCGCGCGACGAGGTTGTACTCGGTTTGGAGTGCGACAAACGACACGAGCCCCTCGCGCGCCGAGACGGTCATCGCCTCGTCGAGCCTCTCAGCGCTGTAGTTCGAGGCGGCCACGTACCGCACCCTCCCTTCGCGTACGAGGGAGTCGAACGCGCCAAGCGTCTCCTCAAGTGGCGTCTCGGCGTCGTCCTCGTGTGCGTAGTAGAGGTCGATGTAGTCGGTCCCGAGCCGTGCCAGCGAATCACCTACTGCCGCCTGAATGTTCTCGGCAGAAAGCCCTTTGCGCGTTACGAGCTTGGCGACCTTGGTTGCGACGATCATCGAGGTGCGGTTTCCGCGGGCTGTCATCCAACGGCCGATGATCGACTCGGATTCGCCACCGACGTGACCAGGCTCCCAGCTCGAGTACACGTCGGCGGTGTCGATGAAGTTGCCGCCGGCGGCTGCGTACGCGTCGAGCACCGCGAACGAATTCGCCTCGTCGCTTGTCCAGCCGAAGACGTTGCCACCAAGGCAGAGGGGGAAGACATCGAGGTCGGTATTCGGGAGACGAGGCATCGCGCCAACGCTACCTGCGCCGTCCGAACACCTGTGCTACGTTGTCAAGAATGGAAACTGTAGAACACCACGTAGCTCTAGACGTCCTTGCTGAGCGATTCGGGTTCACCGACTTTCGCCCGGGCCAGCAGAGGGTCATCGAGGCGCTTCTCGCGGGTCGATCGGCGCTCGCAGTCTTTCCAACCGGTGCGGGAAAGAGCCTGTGCTATCAGCTCCCGGCGTTGCTGTTCGACGGCGTTACCGTGGTCGTCTCACCGCTGATCGCACTCATGAAGGATCAGATCGACGCGCTTGTCGGCAAGGGAATAGCCGCTGCGCGCATTGATTCGAGCATTGGCCTGGATGAGACACGGAACGTCAACGACCGCTTGCGGGCTGGCGAGCTCAAGCTTCTCTACGTCGCCCCGGAGCGGTTCAACAACGAGCGCTTCCTCGCCCAGCTCGAACAGACGAAGATTGCGTTGTTCGCGGTCGACGAGGCGCATTGCATCTCGGAGTGGGGGCACAACTTTCGGCCGGACTACCTCAAGCTGGCTACGCGGGCGCGCGATCTCGGGGCCGAGCGCGTGCTCGCGTTGACGGCGACGGCCACCCCGGCTGTCGTCGAGGACATCTGCGCCGGATTCGGGATCGCGGAACCAGACTCCGTGGTGACGGGGTTCTATCGTCCCAACCTGACGCTCCTGACCACGCCGACGGTTGCGGCCGAGAGGGATCAGCGGCTGATCGACAGGCTGCGCGAGCGGCCGCCGGGTTCGACGATCGTCTACGTCACTCTGCAGCGAACTGCGCTGCGTGTTGCAAAGCTTCTCGCGGCGGCGGGGCTACCGGCTCGCGCGTACCACGCGGGAATGGTCGCGGATGAGCGTGTTGCGGTGCAGGAGTGGTGGACTGGATCCGACCGCAACATCGTCGTCGCCACGATTGCGTTCGGCATGGGAATCGACAAGGCCGACGTCCGCTACGTCTATCACCTGAATCTGCCGAAGGGGCTCGAGTCCTACTCGCAGGAGATCGGCCGCGCAGGGCGCGACGGGATCGACAGCATCTGCGAGCTCTACGCATGTCAGGACGACATCCCGACGCTTGAAAATTTCACCTTCGGCGATACACCGACGCGCGAGTCAATCTCGGGGTTGCTCGAGGAGGTCTTCGCAAACGACGAAGGCGAGCAGTTTGCGGTTTCGGAGTTCGACCTCTCGGGCCGTTTCGATGTGCGCCCACTCGTGCTGAAGACGATCCTTACGTACCTCGAGCTTGAGGGATTGCTGCGGCAGGGAACACCGTTCTACGCGGGGTACAGCTTTCGGCCAACGGCGGACTCGTTCGACGAGGTGTTTGCTCAGTTCGACGCCGATCGCTCCGACTTTCTGCGCCGCGTCGTTGCGAGCGGCAAGGCAGGGCGGATCTGGACGAGCCTGAACCCCGAGGAGTCTGCGCTCGCTCTGGGGGAGGAACGAGACCGGATCGTCGCTGCCCTCGGGCACCTCGAGCAGCGGCAGCTCATCGAGTTGCGGGTCGCAGACGCGCGCCAGCGGTACACCGTGCTCGCGCGCCCCGGGTCGCTCGAGGTGCTGATCGACCGGCTCATCGAGCGATTCGACCGCCGCGAGCAGGCCGAGACCGAGCGGATCCAACGCGTCGTCTCGCTCGTCACCCACGACAGCTGTCAGGTCAACGACCTCGTCGGTTACTTCGGGGAGCGGCGCATTGCGGCCTGTGGCCACTGCAGCTTCTGCCTCACCGGGGTTGCACAGCAGCTTCCCGAGGCGGCCGCCCTCGCGCCGCTCGAGGAGACTGTCGACCGCCGCGCGTTCGCTGCGCTTGAGGCAGCCCATCCCGAAGCCCTCGCGGTGCCTCGGCAGCAGGCGCGGTTCCTCTGCGGGATCACAAGCCCCGCGACGAGTAAGGCGAAGCTGACCCGCGATGACCTGTTCGGCGCCGCCGCCGATCGACGCTTCGCAGAGGTTCTCGAGTGGTGCGGCAAGCTCGAACCTCAGTGAATTGCGTCGATATGCAGGCGATTTCGCGCGGCGATTAGGAGGCGAATCGGCCCGCCTCCGCTGACGCGTGCTACCTTGTCTGTAGAGACACCAACCTGGTGTCAGTGGGATCCAGCTTCTCGTTGCTCCAATTTCGGTGCGTTCGAGTCTCTTGCATCTCGAACCCGCACGTCAAGGAGTACAACTCTATGTCCCAATCCTTCCAAGCCCTCGGCGTGAGCGCGCCTGTTTTCAGTGCGCTCGAACGTCTGAATATTCACGAGCCTTTCGCGGTGCAGACCCTTGTGCTGCCCGATGCCCTGAAGGGCCGCGACATCCTTGCCAAGTCGCCCACCGGCTCCGGCAAGACGCTCGCCTTCGGCGTTCCGGTCGTTGAGAGCACCGTTCACTCGAAGGGCCGACCCGCCGCTCTCATTCTCGTACCGACCCGCGAGCTCGCGCTTCAGGTTGCGGCCGACATCAAACCGCTCGCTGCCGCAAAGCGGCTGCGCGTCATCGCCGTCTACGGCGGGGCACCCACCGGGCCGCAGGCGCGCCAGGCAAAGGACGCGAACATCATCGTCGCAACACCCGGTCGCCTCCAGGACCTCAGTGATCGGCGTCTCATCTCGCTCGCAAACATCGGGATTCTTGTTCTCGACGAGGCCGACCGGATGCTCGACATGGGCTTCCAGCCTCAGGTCGACCGCATCCTCCGCACCGTCCCGAAGAACAGGCAGACGATGCTGTTCTCGGCGACACTCGACGGCGCGGTGGCCAAGCTGGCCGACGCGTACACCGTGAACCCGGTGCGCGTCGAGGCCGAGCTACCGCCGCAGGCCGAGCGTGGGGAGGTTGACCACACGTTCGTCCCGGTCACGGCCGAGGACAAGCTCGCCCGCCTGGTCGAGCACCTCGACATCGAGCGCGGACTTGCACTCGTGTTCGTGCGCACCAAGCACGGGGCCGACAAGCTCGCCCGCAAGCTCTCGCGTCAGCACGACATCCCCGCGGCGGCGATGCACGGCAACATGTCGCAGAACGCACGCGAGCGGGCTCTCGCGCAGTTCGAATCGGGTCGGGTTCCGACGCTGGTTGCGACAGACGTCGCCGCCCGAGGTCTCGACGTCAACGACATCACGCATGTCATCAACTTCGACCCACCACAGGGAGATGACGACTACGTGCATCGCGTCGGCCGCACCGGCCGCGCCGGACGAAGCGGCTCTGGCGTTACGCTTGTGCTACCCGAGCAACGCAACGACGTTGGCCGGCTCGCCGCGCGTCTCGGTCATCGCAGGCAGTTCGACGCCTCCGGTATGACGATCGCATCGCGGCCCTCAAGCGGTGGCAACGGCGGTCAACGCCGGCGTCGTCGCTAGCGCGGCGCCAGCGCAACAACCTCGCGCTTGAACGGCGGTTCGTCGCCGTTCGAGGGCGGATCATCGAGCTCTTCTGCGTAGCGGTGGCCGTCCCAGACGGCCGCCGCGATCGTGCCCGGTGACCACGCATCACCGAAGACACGCAGCGTCGGGCCGTTCGGCGCCGCCAGGAGCTCGCTCGAGAGGGTGTCGCTTGGCAGACGGGCGGTCACAAGGACAAGTGCGTCGCAGGCGTGCTCTCGCTCGCTCTCGGTGTACGTGCAGGCCGAACGAACCAGGCCAGCTTCAGCCCCGACCAGAGCGCGGGAGGGGTTGAGCTCGACCCCGACCGAGACCAACCGCTTGTGGATCCGGCTCTGCTCCATCGTGTTGACCGTCCACTCCGAGACCCGCGGTTCCGGGGTGACGAGCGAGACCGCAAATCCCTCGGTAGCCAGAAGCTCGGCGAGCGCGCCGCCCATGTAGTAGTGATCGTCGTCGTAGAGGACGACCCGCTTGCCCTCGGGGCGAACGCCTGTCATCACGTCGTCCGGGGTGAGAAGCTGAACCCCGGAGAGTGGCAGTGGCTGCGTGTGCCAGCGCGCAACGGCATCCCCACGCCATCGGGAACCGGTGGCGATGCCAACGTGATCAAACGCGTAGGAGAGGATCTCGTCGGCTGTGAGCCTGCTTCCGAACGCGACCTCCACATTGCGGAGCCGGTCGAGCTGAGCCTTGCGGTAGTCGACGACCCGGATCCACGCACTGAGCCCCGGGAGACGCGCTTCGCGTAGCACCCTGCCGCCAAGCTCATCGGTTGCCTCTGCGAGCATGACCTCGTAGCCTCGGCGCCCAAGCGACATGGCGGCCTCGAGCCCTGCCGGCCCGGCGCCGACGATGAGCACCTTCGAGTCACTCGTCTTCGGGCGGATGCGCTCTGGATGCCAACCGCGCCGCCACTCCTCGCCCATGCTTGGGTTCTGGGTGCAACGGATCGGTGTTGCGAGCGAATCACCGGAGACGCAGATATTGCAACCGATGCATTCTCGGATGTCCTCGAACCGTCCTTCTTCGATCTTTTTCGGGAGGAAGGGGTCGGCGATCGACGGGCGCGCGGCGCCGATGAAGTCGAGGACGCCGTCGCGCACCATCCGCACCATCGTGTCGGGTGAGGTGAATCGTCCGACGCCGACGACCGGCTTGGTCGTGAGCTGCTTGAGCCCCCGTACGTACTCCTCCTGTGCGCCTTCGCCTGCGAAGCGCGACGTGATCGAGTCGAAGTCCCAGTCACCGACCATGAAGTCCCAGAGGTCGGGCAGCTCACCGAGAAGACCCAGAACCTCCTCGATCTCGCCTCGCTCGAGGCCTGCATCACCGATGAGCTCGTCGACGCAGATGCGGCAGGCGACCGCCGCGCGTCCGTCGACCTCCTCAATCGTGTCCTCGAGCACTTCGCGCAGGAGCCGCGCCCGGTTCTCGATTGAGCCGCCGTACGCATCGGTGCGGTCGTTGAAGCGGCGGGAGAGGAAGTGCTGGAGCGTGGTCAACCCGTGCGCGGCGTAGACGTAGACGAGGTCATAGCCGGCCTGGAGCGACCGCGCGACCGCCTGGCGATGCCAACGGCGAAGGTCGGCGATATCGCTCATGTCCATCCGCCGCGCCTGGACGGGGTCGTTGCCCGTCGTTGGGAGGTTTGCAGGCCCGAATGGCGGTCGGCGACCCCAGTTGTTCGATGAGTTCATTCCGGCGTGGACGAGCTCGATCCCCGCCAGTGAGCCGTGCTCGTGCACCTTCTCGACAAGGCGGACGTGTGCCGGAATGTCCGCCTCGTCCCACAGCCGACCTTCGACGTAGTGGCCGAAGTCGTTTGAGTGGTGGATCTCGACCTCTTCGGTGCA
>JANNQQ010000296.1:0-17479 GCA_031400835.1 Actinomycetes bacterium
GGGCGAGCAGCCTAGCGTGGGCGCGGGCCACCTCGAGGTCGTAGCTCTCGATCGGGATCGTCTCCAGCACCTTGTCGACGTACTTCTCGCGCACCAGTCGTCGTCGCCGATCTGCGAGCTCCACGCCGACGAGCAGCTCCGCTGCGGTCACGGCTGCGAGGGCGACGTCATCGTCGTCACCGATGACCTCCTCGAGCGCAGCGTTGTCTCGCTCCGCTCGGATCAGAACCGTCGTATCGAGAATCAGTCTGTCCAGGACCGTTCCTCGACCTGGGTCGTCGCCCTCATGTGGTGCAGCTCGGAAAGCCATGAAGCGTCGTTGGGAGCAGCGCTCAGGAGTTCCTTGACGATACGGCCTGTACCGGCGGTGGCGGGCTCGATCCTCGCAACCACCTTGCCGTGACGAACGATGAGGAATCGCTCCCCGTCCTCGACGGCGTCGAGGACGTCGGAGAACCGTCGGGAGGTCTCAGTTGCAGTCAGGCTTCTCATGAAATCAGGTTATCTGATTCATCGGCTTTACGACTCATGATCTGAAGCGGGCGAAGGGACTCGAACCCTCGACCTACGGCTTGGGAAGCCGACGCTCTACCAACTGAGCTACGCCCGCGCGTGATCGTTCAGTATGCCCGACGGTCCCGAACCGGATGATCACCGATTCTTCAAGGGTTGTCTCTAGGCTCGCGTTTGTGCACCGGCCTTCTCGCCTGCTCGTCTCAACCGTCCTTGTTGCAGCGATCGTGGCTGCGACGTTCACGGCGCGATCGGCTCCCGCCGCAGATCCCACTGTGTTCTCCGGTCTCGGCACCTGGATCGACGTGTTCGACACGTCGCTCTATCGCACACCGAAGCAGACCGCCGACCGGATCGCGCGGCGTGGGGTGGAGGCCGTCTGGATCGAGACGTCCAACGACCGTTCGACCACCGACGTCGTCGACGCGAAGGGTCTCGGTCGGCTCGTCGATGAGCTGCACGCTCGAGATGTCAAGGTGGTCGCCTGGATGCTGCCCGGTCACGATCAGCAGGTCCGGGACATCCGTCGCGCGGGGGCGATGCTCTCGTTCAGAACCGCAACCGGCGGTGCCTTCGACGGAGTCGCGCTCGATATCGAGTCGCTGCGAGTCAAGAACGTTGCGCTCAGAACCGCACGCATGCTCGGCCTGCTCAAGCGGCTGCGCACAGACGCGGGGGAGACGCCGGTCGCGGCAATCACGTACCCACCACGCGCCCTCGAACGGCACGCGACGTGGTGGCCTGGATTCCCATGGGCCGCCATCGCCTCCCAGGTGGACGCCGTCGTGCCGATGCTCTACACGGGTGGCGGCTTCAGCGGATACGACGCAACGTATGGCTACGTTGCCCGCTCGCTGAGACTGCTCCACGCAGCAATCGGCGTTGACGTTCCCGTTCATGCAGCAGGTGGCGTCGCCAATCGCATGAACCCTGACGAGCTCAAGGCATTTGCTGATGCAGTCGCGGATGACGGCGGCTCAGCGGGTTGGAGCCTCTATGACTACACGACCATGACGACCGCCGCGTGGAATGCGCTTGCGCCGCTAGAAAACGTCAAGTAAGCGATCGATCCGCGCTACCGCGACAAACCCGAGCCGCACGAGGATCGGCTGCGACATCCGGCCAGCATGAGTGACCAGCACCGGCGTGCCGCGCCGCTTTGCCTCCTCGGCGCGTGCGGCAACCAACGCGCGATATGCCCCGCGGCCCCGCGCACGCTCGACCACAGCACCTCCGAAGAGCACGAGCCCCCACCGGGTGTAGGCGGCATACCCGGCGCCCGCAGGTTCTCCGTCGACCAGGGTGAGAAAGGTCGCCCCGTCGGTGCCCTCGCGTTCGAAGTCGCCATCGAGCTCGTCGCTCACAGGTCGCGGGTCGCCGAAGGCCTCGCGCTGGAGCGTCCGGGCAAGCCGTAGTTCCTCCACACTCTCGACCGCCCTTGCGGAGACGCCGTGCGGAAGCTCGAAACGCGGTTGTCCGTCGAGCACCATTCCGAGTGCGAGCGGTTCTTCGGCGTCCGGCACGATGCCGAAAGTGCTGAGAAGCGCTACCAGGTCGTCCGGCTTGGTTCCGTTTCCGAGTTCCCATTCGGCCCCCTCCCGACCTCGGGCCTGCAACAGTGCCCGGATCTCGGCGACCAACCCCTCGACCTCGTCGGCGCTGACTCGAACCCGCTGGACGGTGGCGCAGCGTGGGCTTGCGCCAGGCGCCAGGTATACGGCAAAGCGACCTCGACGGTCGATGACAAGCTCGCGCCCAGGACCGGCGGGCGTGTGCACGTTCGGATTCGCGGCCAGCTCCTGGATCACGTCAGCTGTCCCCGTCCGGATGTGCGTGCAGCGTCGCTCTGACCCGCTCGCGCGAATCCGAGAATCGGGTCGCTTCATAGCCAATGAGCGCGATGACAGCCGCCGTCAGCAGCGCAAGCGTCGCCAGAGACGGGATGCGCTCGCCAAGCGGGATGAGCGCAAGCACTGCCAGGCCGACGATGACTCGCTCGCGGTTCACGATGCGAATGCTGCGCGCCTTGAAAGCAACGATGGCGAGCAGAAACAGTGAAACACCACCAACGAGGGCCACGGTTGGAACGAGATCCAGCGGGTCGCCCGCATGGTTCAGCGTCTTCTTGAGTCCGAGTGCGACGAGGACGATCCCTGCGACCATCGGAAAGTGCAGGTACGAGTACGCGTCTCGAGCGAGCGCGTTACGCTCGCGCCCAACTGGGAGGCTGCGGAGGTTGTTCTCGGCGGCGATCGACGTGACGTCGAAGTAGATCCACCAGAGAGCTGCCGCTAGCACCATTCCAATCACGGCGCACGCGACCACTCCCGCGTCGACGATTGCGCCCGCGCCGACCCCGATCGCCACGATCGACTCCCCGAGCGCGATGATCACGATGAGACCATGGCGCTCGGCGAAGTGCCCGGCGACGAGCCGCCAGCCGGCAGGGTCGATGAACAACGGCCCACCTGCGTCGAGCAGCAAGGCCACCAGCCAGAGGCTTCCCTGAAGAGGGCCGTCGGTCGTTGCGGCGGCAACGAGGAAACCTACGCCGATCGTCGTTGAAACAGCCAGCCCCGTCACGGAGCGTCGGAGCCCGGGATCGTCTCGGCTTGCGATGACAAACAGGGCGATGTGTGCCGCACGGACGGTTCCGTATGCGACCGCGAACAGCATCGCACTGCCCTCGAAGGCCCCTGGTACGCAGAGGGCAGCGACGAGCAACCCAGCCATCGCGACGAAGATGACGATACGAACTGCGCCTTCCTCTGGCTCGACCACGCTCGTCAGCCACGCGTACCCGACCCAACTCCACCACAAGACTCCCAGAACGAGCAGACCACGTGCCATTCCTGTCCAGGTCGGCGCGTCGGACATGAGCGCGGTGCACTGCGTTATGGCGAGCACGAAGACGAGATCGAAGAAGAGCTCGAGTGGGGTGACGCGCTCTTCTTGACGCAAGGTTGCCGTCATTCGGCCACGGGCGGTCGCGTCGCGAGGTCTCATGCGTGACATCCTCGCATTCGCCACGTATCCTGCGAGCCGTTGCGGCGCGTCCCCTTCCCGGGAGTGTGTAGCCGTGGCGTTTCCGCAGGTCGAGAGCCCGAACGTGACCCGCTCGGACGGGCGAGAGATAGAGACGATCGTCATCCACACGATGGAGATCGCAGAGCGCGCCGACGCTGCAGAGATCTGTGCCCGCTGGTTTGCCGCACCGGTCTCGAAGGTCTCGGCGCACTACTGCGTCGATGCGGGAACGATCATCCAGTGCGTCGCCGAGGACGACATTGCCTGGCACGCGCGCGGCGGGAACGCTCGGTCAATCGGGGTCGAGCTCGCAGGAATGGCCGGTCAGGGCCGCCGCGACTGGGAGGATGTCTACAGCGTCGCCGTGCTCGAGCGGGCCGCGGAGCTCGTTGCTGACATCGCGTCCCGCCACGATATCCCCATCCGCAAGCTCGGCCCGGGTGCGCTCCGCGCCGGAAAGCGCGGACTCACGGGCCACGCCGACGTGAGCGCAGCGTGGCGCCGAAGCGATCACTGGGATCCAGGGCCGGCGTTCCCATGGAAGAGCTTCCTCGCGCGCGTGAGAGAGACACGCGCCGCCTACCAGGCGTAGCACCATCTAGCCTGCAGCCGTGACCGCCGAGACCGTCCCCGTCGAACTTCACATCGTCTCGGACTCGACAGGTGAAACAGCGGCCAAGCTCGTCCTCGCGCTCGAGGCGCAGTTTCCTGATCTCGCCTTCGAGGAGGTCCGCCACCCCAGGGTCGAGAACGAGGCCGACCTCCAACTAGCGGTGAATCGGGCCCGTGGGCGGGCGGCGGTCATGGTGTACACGCTCGTCGAACCTGGACTGCGCGCAGCGATGCGCCAGCTATGCCGTCGTGCGCGGCTTCACTACTGCGATCTCCTCGGACATCCGATCGACTCGATCTCGCGCGTCGCGGGGGTCGCGGCGCGCATGGAGCCGGGCGCCCGCGCGCCACTCGATCAGACGTACTTCAAGCGGGTCGAGGCGATGGAGTTCGCGGTCAAGTACGACGATGGAGTGGGGGGTGGACTCGACGAGGCCGACATCGTGCTCGTGGGTGTCTCGCGAACCTCGAAGACTCCTCTCTCGATCTACCTCGGATACCTAGGGCACAAGACCGCGAACGTTCCAATCGTCCGGGGTGTCGAGCCACCGGCCGCGCTCTTCGAGATCGACCGTGCGAAGGTCGTGGGCCTCACCATCGACGCTACGCGCCTCGCCGAGATCCGTGGCGAAAGGGTGAAGTCCATGGGAGCGCCGCGTCGGCGTTACGCCGATCTTGAGGCCGTCTTCGAGGAGCTCGACACTGCGAACAGAATTCACCGACGACTCCGCTGCCCGATTATCGATGTGACCGAGCTCTCGGTCGAGGAGACGGCGATGCGGATCATCAAGCTCGTCGCTGATCGGTCTCGCGCCCACTGATGAGGGAGAGCTCGAATGAGAAGTATGGGATCCTCGCCCGTGGGATCCGGCGCGACCTCAGCGAGAAGGGTTGGGTGCCGCTTCGCTACTGGATCATCTGGTCATCAGCGTTGGTTGTCGCGATCGGCGCGTTCTACGTGCTGATGACGCCACTCTGGATGGGCCTCCGTGCAGTCGCCTGGCTGAGCGATCGGCGACGCAGGTTGCGCTAAGCGGCCCGGCGCTACGGTACGGGGTCGAGCCGGTACACCTGTCCCGACGTCGACGTCGCGTAGACGCGCCTCAAGCCATCGACTCCGAAGCTTGAGAGTTGCGGTACCTCAAGCTCGAGCACCTGCTCGGTCGCCAGGCCGGTCTCTGTTGACTGCGGGTCGATGGTTGCAAGTCGCCCCGTGCAGTAGTCGCCGAAGACAAAGCGACCCACGAGCGAGACAAAACGAGGGTCGCGGATCGTCATCCCGGCGATCACCGAGCAGCTCCCGTCTCCTCTGCTTCCTTCCCAGTGTGGAGGCACTGCGTCGAGACACGTCGCCGTCATGTCATAGGTTGCCGTTCCCTCGTAGCAGGGCCACCCAAAGTTCAGTCCGCCTGGTGAGAGCGGAGCGACATCGAGCTCTTCACGCTGGGCGTTACCGACATCGCCGATCACGATCGTCTTGGTCTCTGCGTCGATCGGGAACCGCCAGGGGTTGCGGAGCCCGTACGCCCAGATCTCGGGTCGCACATCCGGAACGTTGACGAAGGGATTGTCGGCAGGGACCGCGTAGGGAATGCCCCCACGCGGGTCGATCCGAAGGATGTTCCCGAGGAGGTCATCGCGCGTCTGTGCGAATGCGCCAGGCCGGTTGTACACGCCCGAATCGCCATCTCCGATGCTGATGTAGAGCATCCCATCGGGGCCAAATTGCAGCATCCCACCGTTGTGATTCTCCCACGGCTTCGTAATCTCGAGCACGACACGCTCGGAGGCTGGATCGACGAGATTCGGATTCCCGGGCAGGGCTCGGTACTCCGCGAGCCTCAGGTCGCCATTCCCTCTCCGCAGGTTGTAGAGCACGTACAGACGTCCGCTCGTCGCGTAGTCCGGAGCGAACGCGATTGACTGCATCCCGGGCTCATTGACCGCCTGCACAAGCTGACGGATATCGAGGAACGGCTCCGGCTCAAGGACGCCGTCACGGACGATCAGCACCCTCCCGGCGTGCTCCACGACAAAGATCCTTAGCGGGTCGTTCGGAGGCGCTGTCACAAGCACGGGCCGCACAAAGGTGCCAACGCTCGTGAGCACCGCGTCGTCGGAGACGACATCCGGCGGGGGAGGAGGCGGAGGGGGAGCGGGTGGCCGCGCGACCGCAAACCGGCCCTTCATCCCGACCCTTGCGTGGCCCGGCACCGAGCAGAGGAACGCGAATGTCCCGGCCTTCGGAAAGCGCACGGTGATCGTCTGGCTGCGTCCTGGCGCGAGGATCCTGGTGCGGGCCTTCCCGATGACGAAGTCGTGAGGCGATGCCCCCGCGTTGCTGACGATGAAACGAACGGTCGCGCCCTTCGGCACTGAACGGCGGGAGAGCGTGTACGAGAAGTCTTTCGCGACGACCTTCACGGTGATCGGTGCCTTGGCCACGAGCGACGCATCAGCGAGAGCAATCGAGACGACGGTTGTTCCGGGTAGGGGCTCCCCATGCCTCCCCGCAGCAAGGGTCAAGGCCGCCACTGCGACGACTGCGACCGGAAGCGCGCGACGCGAGCGCCTCAACTGACTGCCTCACCGGGGAGTCGGAACGCGCGAACCTCTGCGGTGCTCCCGAGGCGCCTGTACGGAAATGGCGCCAACTCCTGGGGGTACCGGCGTCGTCGCTCCGGGTAGGTGCGCCAGGCATAGCGAAAGAGCGAGTCTCGACCAACGAGGAGGTTACGAATCGTCTCGTGGTTCCCGTTCCACAGTTCCTCACGACGGACGATGCGGCGCAGGCTTCTCCACGCGAGTCGCGGGAGCCAGACCCGACGGGGAAGGTCAAGCCAGACAACGAGTTCCGCTCGGTTGAGCACGAGATCGCCGAGCTTGCCACGATACGACCCGTCGATAACCCAGGCGGGGTGCGCGACGATCGGCGCAACCGCAGCTCGAAATTCCGTTGCCGTCGGCTCGCTCCAATTCGGTCCGTGATGAAGTGCATCGAGCTCGTAGTAAGGAAGGCCGTTCCGGGTGGCCAGCCTGCGGGAAAGGACGGTCTTGCCGGAGCCACTCGCGCTCGAGAGCACTGCGATCCGACGCGGGGTGTGGTGAGCATCCGGTGAAGACATCTGGGGGATTCTCGCAGCGAATTGTGATCGGACGGGTACCCGTGGCGTTCGACGGCGTTCTCTGTATCAACGGACAGGGTCTCGCCGAATCGTCCGGGTTGTGCTTGGATCCGAGTGTGCGTTTCGTCTACGCGTTCGAGGAGGGCGCCGACGGTGGGCGAGAGCTCCTCGGCGGCAAAGGGGTCGGACTCGCGGAGATGACCGCGTTGGGGATTCCCGTGCCCGCGGGGTTCACGATCACGACCGATGCGTGCAGGGCGGCGATGGCGGCTAACGGCGAGGTTCCGGCTGGACTCGACGCCGAGGTCGATGAGCACATCGCGAGGCTTGAGGAGCGCTCAGGGCTGCGGTTCGGCGACGCCACTCGACCACTCCTCGTCTCCGTTCGATCGGGAGCCGCGATCTCAATGCCCGGGATGATGGACACGATCCTCAACCTTGGGCTCGGCGACACCGCAGTCGAGGGGCTCGCAGCGAGCACCGGGAACCGAAGGTTCGCATTCGATTCGTACCGGCGGCTCGTCCAGATGTACGGAGAGGTGGTCGAGGGGGTCGAGCCTCACCTGTACGAGGATGCAATCACGGCCCTCAAGCAGGAGCGCGGGGTCAGCCTCGACGTCGACCTCACCGCGGACGACCTCGAGCTGCTGACCGGCACCTTCAAGGAGACCTTTGCGCGAGAGGCAGGCTTTGCCTTTCCGCAGGACGCGCATGAGCAGCTGCGGCGCGCGTATCGCGCGGTCTTCGCCTCGTGGGAGACGCCAAGGGCACGCGTGTATCGACGCACGTACGACATCCCGGACAGTCTCGGCACGGCCTGCAATGTCGTCCAAATGGTCTTCGGCAACATGGGCCCGCGCTCGGGCACAGGGGTGTGTTTTACACGTGACCCCTCGACCGGCGAGAACCTGCTCTACGGCGAGTTCCTGGTCGACGCGCAGGGTGAGGACGTTGTCGCGGGTACGCGTACTCCGGAGCCGATTGGCCGGATGCGTGAGCTTCTCCCGGAGGCCTACGACCAGCTCATTGCGACGCTCGACCGGCTCGAGGAGCACTACCGCGACCTTCAAGACATTGAGTTCACCATCGAGGACGGCACGCTGTACATCCTCCAGACGCGCACGGGTAAGCGCACCGCCCGCGCCGCGCTGCGGGTGGCCGTGGAGATGGTCGGTGAAGGCCTCATCTCCCGCGAGGAAGCGGTGACGCGAATCGACCCCAGTCAACTCGACCAGCTGCTGCACCCGATGATCGATCCTGCCGCTGTCCTTGAGGTTGCCGCCACGGGCCTCAATGCGTCGCCGGGTGCAGCCTGCGGCGCGATCGTGCTGGATGCGGATACGGCGGAGGAGCGAGGCAAGGCAGGCGAGGCAGTCGTCCTTGTCCGCTGGGAGACGACCCCAGACGACATTCATGGCCTCGTCCAGGCTCGTGGCGTGCTCACCGCGCACGGTGGGATGACCTCGCATGCCGCGGTTGTGGCCCGTGGAATGGGCAAGCCATGCGTCGCCGCGTGCGATGGGCTGACGATCGATGCCGTTGCTCGGACTCTCACGATCGGGAGTCACGCGTTGCGTGAAGGCGATGTGATTACGATCGACGGCGGGACAGGTCGAGTCTTCGTGGGCGAGGTCAAGCTCGTTCCACCCGCGCTCGACGACAACTTCGGCACGATTCTCGAGTGGGCGGACGGCTTCCGCCGGCTCCGCGTCCGCGCCAACGCTGATACCCCTGAGGACGCGGCAAAGGCACGGGAGTTCGGCGCTGAAGGGATCGGGCTCTGCAGGACGGAGCACATGTTCATGTCGCAGGAGCGGCTCCCGCTCGTCCAGGAGATGATCATGGCCGAGACCGAGGCTGCCCGCAGAACCGTGCTCGATCGGCTGCTCGTTGTGCAACAGAGCGACTTCGAGGGGATCTTCGAGGCTATGGCTGGCCTCCCCGTAACGATTCGGCTTCTCGATCCACCGCTCCATGAGTTCCTCCCCGCTCCGGAGGATGCGACCTCCGACGCGATGCGTGCGCGTATCGAGCAGCTCCACGAGTCGAACCCAATGCTCGGGACGCGCGGCTGTCGACTTGGCCTTCAGTACCCCGAGATCTACGAGATGCAGGTTCGCGCGATCGTCCGCGCGGCGAAAGCGGTGGCCGATCGCACCGGCACTCCACCTTTGGTCGAGATCATGCATCCGCTCGTCGGGTTCGCCGAGGAGCTACGCCGGTTGCGAACACTCACCGATCTCATCGCGGCCGAGGAGCCCAGCGTCGCATACCTCTGTGGGACGATGATCGAGCTCCCGCGCGCCTGTATCCGCGCCGACGAGATCGCCGAGATCGCCGACTTCTGCTCGTTCGGTACGAACGACCTCACCCAGACCGCACTCGGGTTCTCCCGCGACGATGCCGAAGGGAAGTTCCTGTCTCACTATCTCGAGGCAGGGATCCTTGAGCGAAACCCCTTCGAGGTCCTCGATCGCGACGGGGTTGGCGAACTGATGCGCATCGCGGT
This sequence comes from Actinomycetes bacterium, assembly GCA_031400835.1. GTDB lineage: Bacteria > Actinomycetota > Thermoleophilia > Gaiellales > Gaiellaceae > Gaiella. The sequence continues at coordinate 9,787 of JANNQQ010000296.1, forward strand.
GGAGCGGGGGCGGGGCGCGAAACCAACATTGAAGATGGGGATCTGCGGCGAGCACGGCGGCGAGCCACGGTCGGTGGAGTTCTGTCATGAACTTGGGCTCGACTACGTCAGCTGATCCCCCTATCGCGTACCGCTTGCGCGCCTCGCCGCTGCGCAGGCGGCGCTGCGGGAGGTCGGCGTCACGGCCGTTGCCGTTGGCGGGTAGCAATCAACTAGAATCTCGCCATGGGCAACGTTGAGGTAGGCACCGTGGTCGCGATCGTCCTCGGCGTCGCTATCGCTCTGGTCGTCCTGATCGCGATTGCGCGTACGGTTCGCATCATCTCGCAGGCGACGGCGGGAATCGTCGAGAGGCTCGGCCGCTTCCACAAGGCGCTCGAGCCTGGCCTGCATTTCCTCCTCCCCTTCGTCGACAAGATCCGCGTGACGGTCGATCTCCGCGAGCAGGTCGTGGCCTTCCCTCCGCAGCCGGTGATCACGCAGGACAACGTCACGATCTCGATCGACACGGTCTTCTACTTCACGATTAGCGACCCTTTCCGGGCGACGTACGAGGTTGCAAACCTCTTGCTGGCGGTCGAGCAGCTCACGGTGACGACGCTCCGCAACGTGATCGGATCACTCTCACTCGAAGAGGTGCTTACCTCTCGCGACAAGATCAACGCCGACCTGCGGATCGTGCTTGATGAGGCAACCGAGCGATGGGGCATTCGGGTCAACCGGATCGAGCTGAAGTCGATCGACCCACCCGCATCGATCCAGGAGGCGATGGAGAAGCAGATGCGCGCCGAGCGCGACCGACGCGCGACCATCCTCACTGCGGAAGGCGTCAAGCAGGCCGCGATCCTGACCGCAGAGGGTGCGAAGCGGGCAGCGATCCTCACCGCAGAGGGTCACCGGGAGTCAGCGATCCTCATGGCGAACGGCGAGGCGGAGGCGACCCGGCAGACGTTCAAGGCGATCCACGATGGCGACCCCTCACCCGACCTGTTGACGTATCAGTACATCCAGGCCCTGCCGAAGGTTGCGGACGGTCAGGGGATGACGCTCTTGCTCGTCCCGTCCGATGCGATCGGCTCGATGGGGGCGATCACGGCACTCGGCAGCGCACTGCAAATCGGGCAGGACGCGACCGCGTCAGGCCCCACCGAGAAGGCGTAGCGTCGGATGACCGGAGCCACAGCGCTCGCGGTGTGGCTTGTGATCGCGCTCGTCCTGATTGGGGTCGAGCTGATGACAATGGCGTTCATCGCGCTCTATCTCGCTGTCGGTGCGATCGCGGCGGGCGTAGTGGGTGCGATAGGTGGAAATCTCGGGGTGCAGGTCCTCGTCTTCGCGATCGTGTCGATCGTGACGCTCGTCACGACCCGCAAGCCGATCAAGCGCGCGCTCGATCGCAGCCCGATCGTGCCGTCGAATGCGCAAACGGTGGTCGGCAAGCACGCGGTGGTGACGGTTGCACTGGACGAAGGCCCGGGGCACCGTGGCCAGATCCGAGTCGGGACCGAGTACTGGAGCGCACGCTCAACCGATGACCACTCGATCGAGGTAGGCGCGACCGTTGAGGTTGCTGGCATAGAGGGCGTCACCGCTCTCGTGAGCCGCGTCGTTGCGCCGCGCTAGTACGTGCCGTAGCCGTTGACGCGCACGTAGGCGACGACAACGGACGCGACCCCGATGAGAACCACCAGCGCCGGCCCGAGTGCCCGGTGTCGACTATTGCGAAAGTGCATCAGGGCAAAGGTGGCGGCGATTCCCCCGAGCAACCCGCCGAGGTGGCCGCCCAGCGAGATGTTCGGAATGCTGAGCGTGATCACGAGGTTCAGCACGATCAACCCCATCGCCTGTCCCGCGAAGGTTCCAGTGCTGAGGTACTCGAGTACCAGCAGCGCGCCCATGACTCCGTAAATGGCACCGGAGGCACCCACGGTGATCTCCGTCGGACCGCTCAGGAGAAGCGCACCTGTAGAGCCAGCGATCCCTGAGGCGAAGTACAGGAGAAGGAAACGCCACATCCCGAGTGCCTGCTCGACGACGGTGCCGAGCCAGTAGAGGGCAAGCATGTTGAACGCGAGGTGGATCACGCTCCCGTGGAGGAACATCGCGCTGACAAGTCGGTACCAATCACCTTCGATGTCAATCGCAGCGCCGATGAGTGCCCCGTCGAAGAAGATCTTCCCCCCGGGCGCGTTGAGTCCGTTCCCCTGCGCGACCGTGATGAGGTAGACGATGACGTTGATCGCCACCAGAACCGCGGTCGCCGGCGCATCCAATCCTGTGACGCGACCCTTCGCCTGACGATACGTCCGCTGCGCCGACGGCTTCACTGCACCCACCGCAGCGTGCTCAGGGCACTTGATGCCCACCGGGGCGTAGTGCATGCACTCTTCGCAGATCGGCCGCGCGCATTCCGAGCACGAGACGAGCGTCTCGCGGCCCGGATGTCGGTAGCAGTGCGGGATCTCGCTCACGACCATCTAGCGTACCGGCGTGCACGTTCACGTTGCCTTCACTCCGGACGACTCCGCCGCGGCTCCCACGGGCGTCGTGATCGACGTAATCCGCGCGACCTCCACGATCTGTCAGGCGCTCGATGCCGGCTACGAGCGAATCTGGTGCGCCGCTGAGGTCGAGGATGCTCGGGCGCTCCGAAACGAGACGGTGACCCTGGGTGGCGAACGGCTGGGTGTGCTGATCGAAGGCTTTGATCTCGGGAACTCGCCACGCGAGTACCTCGAGCCACGGACACCGACACTCGCGATGTCGACGACGAATGGCACGCGCGCGATCGTCACCGCGGCCGAGCGGTGCGACCGCGTGCTGATTGCTTCGCTCATGAACCTCGAGGCCGTGACCGCAGCTGCGGCTGCGCAGGGGGACGACATCGCCATCTTCTGCGCCGGAGTCAAAGGTGCGTTTGCACTCGATGATGCGTACGTCGCAGGGCGAATCGTCGAGCTCCTCGCGTGTGAGCGCTCGGATGCGGCCGAGGCAGCGGTGCGGTTGGCGAGGTCGTACTCCGCAGCCGAGGAGGCCCTCCGAGCGTCTCGCTCGGGCCGTAACCTGATCAATCACGGGCCCGAGCTTGAGGGTGATATTGCGTGGTGCGCGCGTGAGAGCGTGCTCTCGGTGGTCCCGGTGCTCATCGGGATGCACGGCGTCGCCGCCGAAATTCGGTTGAATGCCCAAGGTGATTAAGCGTGGCGTGACCGGCTGGGGTGGCCGTCGCGACCTGCTTCTGTGGCGCGCCTGATGGCGGTCTAGACTCCCCACCGATGCGGCAGCTCTTCAGGGTGACGTGTGGGCTCGACGCAGTGGTTGCTGCCGGGTCGGCGGAGGACGCACACGCGTACGCCGCGAGCGATACGCACCAGGTTTCGGTCGAGTCGATTACCGAGCCGGAGATTCTGGTTTCGCTCGATCGCGAGGAGGCGACGGTCACGCTCGCGTCGCTTGAGCAGGTCATCCTGACCTCGATGACAGGAGCCAACACGGATCTTCTCCAGGCGCTCCATCAGCGGCTCGCTCAAGCAATCGTGTTACTCGACGAGCAGGAGCGATTGCTCGCAGAGTAGGGGCAAACGGGTTGACAGGAGAACGTATGTTCGTGTAGAACATACGTTCCTGTGATCGCCTGCCTCGTCATTCCCGGATTCGCGCTTCGAGCAGCGCTACAGTCGCGGCCGAGGCTGGCATTTCTCCCTGCTGCTCTGGCACCTGAGCCGGGTAGACGGCCGTTTCTTGGCCCTGTGACCAGTGCTGCCGAGGCCGCTGGAGTCGTCGCGGGAATGCCACTGGGTGAGGCGCTTGCGACGTGCCCAGAACTCGTGCTTGTCGAGGCCGACCCCGTAGCGATGGAACAGGAGTGGGAGGGGGTGCTGCGACGGCTCGAGGACACGGGCTTCGCGGTCGAGTCGCTCGAGCCCGGGACGGTGATCTTCGAGACCGGCGGGGTTGAAAGGCTCTACGGAGGGGTGGAGGCGGCGCTTCGCAGGGCGCTCGCGTCCGTTGGTGCTGCTTGGGACCCGCGCGCAGGCGCGGGGGCGCGTCGTTTCGTTGCTCTCGCAGCGGCAAGCGTCGCACGACCAGGGCAGGCGGTGATCGTTGAGGGGAAGGGAGAGGCGTTCCTCGAACCACTCCCCCTCACGCTCCTACCGCTCGAAGCCGGACGCTACGCGGAGCTCGAAGGGCTTGGCGTGCGGCGGCTCGGCGATCTCGCCCGGCTTCCGGGTGAGGCCGTCGCAGAGCGGTTGGGACCGGAGGGGAAGCTGGCGTGGAGCCTCGTACACGGTGATGGGCGCCATGGTGGTGTCGATTCGCATCGCGTACGTGGGCGATCGCCCGCGGCTGAGTTGGCCGAGGAGCTCTCCTTCCCCGAAGCGGTCGCGAACGAGCTCACGCTGCGTCGGGCGTTTGGGGCGCTTCTCGATCGGCTGCTCGCACGTCCGGAGCGTGCAGGACGGCCTTTTCGCAAGATCGCCGTGTCTGCGCGGGTCGTTGGCGGTGGGTCGTGGCGGCGCAGCGTCACGTTGCGCGAAGCGACCGCCGAAAGAGATCGACTGCGCCTCGCGCTCGGCCCGAAGCTCTCCGAGATACCGGCACCCGTTCTTGCGCTGCGGCTCGAGTCCGTCTCACTCGCCGAGCACACAGGGCAGCAGCTTGCACTCATCGCACCGGAGGGCGAGGAAATTGATACCCGCTTGCGCGAGGGATTGCGTCAGGTGCGCGCGAGCACCGGAACCGGCTCGGTATGCGCGATTATCGAGGTAGCGCCGTGGTCGCGGATTCCAGAGACACGGGCGCTCATCGTGCCCCGTGACGTGTGACGTCGACCGTCTCACGCGCTCATGCGATGACCCGGGCGACGATCGGGCAGCTGAACACGCCACGCCCGGCCCTCGTCCAGATCACGATCGACGGAAGCCCGTGCGTTGTCAATCGTGAACAGGTGACGCTTGTCCGCGAAGAATGGCGCGTCGTCGATCGTTGGTGGACAGATGAGCCAATCGACCGAAGGTACTTCGAGGTTGTGCTCGAGTCGGGACGAAACGTCTGCGTCTTCCGCGATCGGGAGCGGGCATGTTGGTTCACGCAGCGGGCATGACGCTTCGCGTCATGCCTACGTACCGCCGGGAGAGATGGAGTGGTCTTGTGTGACCGCGTCGGCGGCGAGCGGCTCCCACTCGTCGGCTCGTTCGGGTGGCACAACAACCCACTGGCGGAAGACCTCGCCGCGGCCAGAGGGGTCGAAGAGATGTGCTCCCGGGACGGCGAGAGCCCTTGCGTGTATCGCCGGGTCGGTGAGCTTGAACACCATTCCGGTGCGGGAGAGCCCAAACACGACTCGGCCCGAGCGCTTCACACATGGCATTCCAAACACCTTCGACGCGCGGCAGTCGGGGTGCCACAACGTGATCGCGTCAACGATGTCGTCGTAGGCCACGACAGAAGTATCTACCGGCGAGCTGTGCAGAGACCGTTTTGCATCGTCAATGGCGATCCGAGACTCAGGAGGTCTCGGTGAAGGAAGGGATTCGTAGGGGAGCCAGGGACGCACCTGCATATGTCGAGTTGCACTGCCATTCGGCGTACTCGTTCCTCGATGGAGCCTCGCAGCCTGAGGAGCTCGCCGTCCGTGCGGCAGAGCTCGGATACCCGGCGCTCGCACTCACCGATCATGACGGGGTCTACGGCTCACTTGAGTTCGCCCATGCGGCGAAGGCGCTTGGTGTGCGTCCAATCACCGGAGCAGAGATCACGCTGGAGGGAGGCGCCCACCTCACGCTGCTTGTAGAGACAAGCCGTGGTTACTCCAACCTCTGCCTTCTTCTAACCCGTTCCCACAAAGACACGAGACCACCAGGGAAGGAGCATCGCGTTCTCCTCACGCCGGAGGTGAACGTTGAGACGGTGGCGGAGCTCCACGAGGGGCTCGTATGTCTCTCGGGCTGCGCCAGTGCGGGGCTCGGCCTGCGTGATCCGAACGCAACCGCCCGGCTGGCGCGCGTCTTCGGTCGCGAACGATTCTTCGTCGAGCTTCAGCGTCCGTTCGATCGTGGTGACAGTCGGCGGCATGGGGCACTCCGCGATCTGGCTGAGCATCTCGATGTCGAGACGGTCGCGACCGGCAACGTCCACTCACACACCGCACGGCGAACGCTGCTGCAGGACACACTGGTTGCGATTCGTTCGGGTACATCGCTTGATGGTTGCGAGCGTGAGCGCCGCGGCAATCGCGAGGCGATCATGCGCCCACCGGCGGAGATGGTCGAGCGGTTTGCCCGCATAGACCCCGGCGCTGTGACCCGCACTGTTCACCTTGCTGAGCGGCTCACGTTCGACCTCACCCAGGAGCTCGGATACCGCTACCCCGACTTCTCAGACGGAGCCGACCCGGCGATTGATCAGCTCGCGGCGATCTGTTCGCACGCGTTCACCGAGAGGTACCAGGCTTGTGACGATCCGTTGCAAGCGGAGGCGCGTGCCCGTCTTGAGGAAGAGCTCGCGCTCATCGACCAGCTCGGGCTCGCTGGCTTCTTTCTCCTCCACCACGAGGTGCTCGAGTTGGCGCGGGAGTGCGCGCTTGAGGTACGTGGGCGCGATTCACCACGCATGGCGCTTCCGCCTGGACGGGGTCGCGGTAGTTCAGTCGGCTCGATCGTTTGCTACCTGACAGGGCTTTCGCATGTCGATCCTGTCGAGAACTGCCTCTCGCTCGGGCGTTTCCTGAATCGCGAGATGGCTTCCGTTCCGGACATCGATCTCGACTTTCCCCGTGACATCAGGGAGAAGCTCATCGTCCGGGTGACCGAGCGCTACGGCAATAAGCATGCGGCCCTCGTGGCAAGCTTCTCAACGTATCGCTCACGCGGTGCAATTCGCGACGTTGGCAAGGCGCTCGGTCTGCCGCATGCCGAGCTCGAACGTCTGGCACGGGTCACGGATGGCTGGAACGCGGAACGTGTCGCCGATGAGGTGGCCGCACTCCCCGATGCCGAGCGCAAGCTTGTCTCGAAGCGCTGGCGCGCCTTCCAGTTTCTGACAAAGGAGATCGCTGGTCTCCCACGACACATCTCGCAGCATCCGGGAGGAATGGTGATCTCCACCCGTCCGCTCATAGAGCTTGTTCCGGTGCAACCGGCGGCGATGGCCGGTCGCCAGCTCTGCCAGTGGGACAAGGACTCGTGCGCCGACGCGGGCTTTCTGAAGATCGACCTGCTCGGGCTGGGAATGCTGTCGTGCGTCGAGCGCTGCGTCGAGCTCATCCACGACCGGCGCGGCGAGCGCATCGACCTCTCGCGCGTCCCGCTCGACGACACCGACACGTACGACGCGATTACCACGGCCGACACGACCGGGGTCTTCCAGATCGAATCGCGGGCGCAGATGGCGTCGCTACTGCGCACCCGGCCGCGTTCGCTGGAGGAGCTCACCGTGCAGGTGGCGATCGTGCGGCCCGGCCCGATCGTCGGCGGCGCGGTGAATCCGTACATCGACCGGCTGCAGCGGCTGCGCGCCGACCCGTCGTTCGAGGTGCCCTACCTGCACGCGTCGCTGCGCGGCCCGCTGGCCGAGACGCTCGGGACGATCATCTTTCAGGACCAGGTCATCGAGGTCTCGCAGGCGTTCGCCGGCTTCACCGCCGGGCAGGCGGAGAGCCTGCGCCGCGCGATGAGCCGCAAGCGCTCGGAGG
>JANNQQ010000297.1:0-1704 GCA_031400835.1 Actinomycetes bacterium
GCAGGAGGAGGCTGGCATCCTTACCCCCGAGGTCAAGGCACGCCTCGCGGCAGCGTACGCTGCGAGCCCCGGCGAGGGCCTCGCTGCGCAGGCGATCGAATCGGCACCACCCGGCCAGACGGCGCTCTTCAACCAGTGGGAAGACGCAGTCGAGTGCGCCCGCTGCGGTGGCCGCATGGTGCGCACCGGTAGCTGTTACACGTGTCGCGATTGCGGCACGAACACCGGCTGCTCCTAGACTGCTTGCGATACCGCCGCGTCACCGGGTCTCGCCACCCGCGGCGCGGCGGTGTTGTGCACTCCTCGGTGGTGCGGTGACCTCAGGCACTAGACCAGCCGTCAGCCTCGGCCTCCATCTTCGCAAGGCGCGTATGGAGTCCTGGAACTCGTTCAGATGAGCAACCGCGATCGTCCCTAGTCACGAGCGAATCATCAACCGTCACATTGGTGAGACGATCCTTCGTCTGTCTGAGGCTGTTGACGGCGGTCCAGGCCAGCGTGGAGAATCAAGCGGATGCGAGACGATGACGTACGGAGCTCCTGTTTCGCAGCTCTCGACGTCCTCCAGGCGAAATGGGGCCCCGATCTCCCCTACGCGAGATTGGCGGAGGGCTTCAACTTCCGAGGACGCCGGATTCCATTCCTCAATCGTGCCTATGGGATCTACCGGTCAGCCGACGCACAACGCGGGCCGGCTGCGCTGTCCGTCAACAGCTCGTACAAGCAGGACCGATACCAGGACGAGCAGACACTCGATGGCGTGCTTTACGCGTACCAAGGCACCGATCCGAACAACCACTTCAACGGGTGGCTGAGGAGCGCACACCTGCTCGACGTTCCGATCGCCTACTTCGTCGGTACGCGACCGAACTGGTACCGACCGATCTACCCGACCTTCATCGAGCGCGATATCCCTGAGGAGCTTCGCGTTCTCCTCACCTTCGGCAAGATGCGTGGGCCGTACGACGAACGCGAGCCAGTTCACATTTCAGACGACATCGAGCGTCGTTACGTCGTCCGAGATGTCAAGCAGCGCATCCACCAGGCACAGTTCCGCGGTGCTGTGCTCCCGGCGTACGGTGATCGATGCGCGATCTGTCGACTCAAGGAACTGCGGCTTCTGGACGCGGCGCACATCATTGGCGACGCCGAGGAGGGGGGGCGAGCCGCTCATCCGCAACGGGCTCAGCCTTTGCTCGATCCACCACCGAGCGTTCGACGAGGACCTCGTCGGGATCGCACCCGATCTTCAGGTGCACGTCTCACGTCGACTCCTCGACGACGAGGACGGGCCAATGCTGGACGTGCTTAAGGGGTTTCATGGCGTATCGCTCAGCGCGCCAACGAAAAGACTCTGGCGGCCTGACCCAGAACGCCTTGCGGTTCGGTTCAGTCGGTTCCAGGAATCCGCGTAGTCGCCGGAACGTCAATCGCCGAAGCAAGGAGCACGCGCGCAACGGCAGCCTCCGCAACGGCATCGCGCGTCTTCGCTGCCGCGTCACCGAACCGTCCGCACTCATCGAGACCCTCTGCCACACGTGCGAGGAGCCGACCAAGGGTGGCGAGTGTCCACCCCGCTTCCCCTGCCGGGTCGCCGAAGGGCTCGAAGTACAGGCAATCGATCGCGCGATCAATGTGCGCGATCGCGTACGCGACGTGCGCGGCATCGACTCCTGGCGGGGCAAGGGGCTTCCGCTCGATGTC
>JANNQQ010000298.1:0-2226 GCA_031400835.1 Actinomycetes bacterium
CGCCAAGCGAGGCAAGCTCTTCTCGAAGCTGTCGCGCCAGATCATGGTCGCCGCGAAAGAGGGCGGAGGAGACGCGACGGCAAACCTTGCGCTTCAGAACGCGGTCGAGAAGGCCCGGTCGTACTCGATGCCGAAGGACAACATCGACCGAGCGATCGCGAAGGGCTCGGGCGAGGGCGCCGACGGCGCGATCTTTGAGACCATCGTGTACGAGGGGTACGGGCCTGAAGGCGTGGCAGTGATCGTCGAGGCACTGACGGACAATCGCAACCGCACGGCGGCGGACGTTCGCCACCTCTTCTCGAAACATGGCGGCAACCTCGGCGCCACAGGCGCCGTTGCGTGGCAGTTCGAACGACGGGGCGTCGTGTTGATCTCGGCCGCCGGCGTGGATGAGGACGACCTTGTCCTTGCGGCCGCTGAGGCAGGCGCCGACGACGTGGAGCTCGACGGCGATCTGTTTCACGTCACCTCAGCAGCCGAGCTGCTGGCAGAGGTTCGTACGGCGCTCGACGCCGGCGGGTATTCCATCGAGTCCGCCGAGCTGTCGATGATCCCCAAGGTGACGGTCGCGATCGGCGACGAATCCACTGCGAAGCAAGTCGTGCGGCTCGTCGAAGGGCTCGAGGACAACGACGATGTCCAGGACGTCTACGCGAACTTCGACATCCCGGACGAGGTGCTCGAGGCGGTCACGAGCCTCTAGGCCGGCCCACGCCCCTCGACGAGGCAGAGATCGACAGACTCCATCTGCCACTCACCGTACCCTGTGACCGTGAGGGTCCTCGGCATCGATCCAGGTACTGCTGCGTGCGGCTATGGGATCGTCGACGAAGGAGGGGGACGGGTTCGCGTGGTCACTGCCGGTTGCTGGCGCACCACGCCCAAGCAGCGTCTCGAGATCCGCTTGCACACGATCTTCGATGGTGTCGCGCAGCTCATCGCCGAGCACTCTCCCGACACGGTCGCCATTGAGGAGTCGTTCGTAGGCGCTGACGCCCGGATCGCGCTCTCGGTCGGGCAGGCACGCGGTGCGGCGCTCGTCGCAGCGGCGGCTGCCGGGTTGGAATGCACGGAGTACGCGCCGGCAAGGGTCAAGCAGACCGTCTGCGGGTACGGCCGAGCCGACAAGGGGCAGGTGCAAAGGATGGTGCGCACGATCCTTTCGCTTCCGGCCGAGCCTGCGACCTCACATGAGGCCGACGCGCTCGCGGTGGCGATCTGTCATGCATTGATGCCACCGCTTGCGAGGATCGCATGATCGCTCGTTTGCGCGGCATGCCTGCGGGTCGCACCGCGGATGGGCTCGTTCTCGACGTCGGTGGTGTGGGGTACCTGGTCGCCGCGACCCCGTCCGTGCTCCGGCGCGCCGAGGCTGGCGGTGAGCTCACGGTCGAGACGTACCTCCATATCCGTGAGGACGCGATGCAGCTATACGGGTTTGGCGACGCCGTCGAGCGAGAGCTCTTCACCCAGCTCCTCACGGTCACCGGGATTGGGCCGAAGGTTGCGCTCGCGGTCGTGTCGGGCTCACCGACCGCCGACCTCCGAAGAGCGATTGCCCTCGGTGACCATGCGCGATTCCAGGTGATCCCGGGGATCGGGAAGAAGACCGCCGAACGCATCGTGCTCGAGCTGAAGGAGAAGGTCAGTCTCGAGAGCGACCTTGGTGTGTCACCGGCGATGGGAACCTCATCGCACGTCGTCGCACGCGATGCACTCGTCGAGCTCGGGTACTCCGTTGTCGAAGCCGAGCAGGCCCTCGCTACCGTTGATCCGGAGCTACCGACCGAGGAGCGGATCAGGCTTGCTTTGCGGGGGGTTGTGGCGTGAGCGACCAGTTTCTTGCGCCCACGATGCGCCCCGAGGACGACGAGATCGAGCGATCTCTCCGCCCGCGGCGCCTCGATGACTTCGTGGGTCAAGAGGGCGTGAAGGAGCAGCTCGCCATCGCGCTTGATGCGGCCAAGGGACGTGGGGAGGCGCTCGACCATGTGCTTCTCGTAGGCCCTCCTGGGCTCGGCAAGACCACCCTCGCGCAGATCATTCGCGAGGAGCTCGGAGTAGGCCTCCGCACGATCGCTGGGCCGGCGCTCGAGCGGAAGGGTGATATGGCTGCGATCCTTACGTCGCTTGAACCGCACGACGTGCTCTTCGTCGATGAAATCCACCGCATCAACCGGGCGATAGAGGAGATCCTCTATCCGGCGCTCGAAGACTTCAGAT
>JANNQQ010000299.1:0-3578 GCA_031400835.1 Actinomycetes bacterium
GTGGCATTGCTTACAGGCGCCTCTATCGCTATTATTTTCTTCTTATATGGATCCGCGACGCTCTGGGCACAGCAGCTACGACCGGCTAGCGCGTAGGACATGCCCCCTGCTCCGGCACCATCGCGCGAGCCGCTCGCACCAACACCACCAAAGGTTCCCGCCGCAGGCGTTGAATTGACTGGGCCGCTTCGAGCTGGCCCGAGCGTCTTGATCAGCCGAGCACCCAGAGCAACAACGCGGCGGGAACGCAGGCGTGGTCGGCATCGAACAACAGTGTCGATCTTGAGGCGACCACAGCGGGACGACCGGGAAACGCTCGACGCATCGTGCGCGAATCAGCGAGACCAACCGTCGGGCGGTACTTGACTTCAACGAGATCCGGTGCCTTTGGTGGTCCGCAATGGAAGTCAATCTCCTTCGGGCTTGCCGTCTCCCAGACGTGAAGCGATGAAGGACTCGCAAGTCCATCCGTCTGACTCGCGAACGGTTCGTAGCGGCGATAGAGACTGTTCGCGACTGCGTTCTCGACCGCCGCAGCCTCGTCGAAGTCGAGCCCCGGCGAACGCTGGAGCGTCACGTGATGCAGAAGCGGGTCGGCGAAGTAGACCTTCTTGTCTCTGGCGAGATCGTTCGTAGCGCTGCCCGGCTTCCAGAAGTACACGACCATCGTCTCGTAACAGCGGCCGAGAAGTTCTATGTACTCCCGCACCGAGCGATAGTCAGGCGGTGTCTTCCGGCCGCCGAGCGGAACATCCATTTCGCGGGCGAGCGCCGACCAGTTGGTCTTGGAGCCGAGCGACCGTACGACGCGCTCGAGGAGTGCGCGGACAGCAACTTCGCTCGCACCGTGTCGACGCATCTCACGCGTAACCGAATCCCAAACGACTCGTTGCGTGGCGTTCGACGGCTCCTTCTCTCCACGCGCCGCTTCGATCACCGCGACAGGAAGTCCACCGAATCGCAGGTAGAGGCTGAGCGCCTCCTGCAGTTGCGGGAGAAAGACGAGATGGTGTTGTAGAAGCGATTCGCTCGCACAGATTTTCGCAATGTCGAAGCGCGGTGATTCGGGGAGCCCAGGCTGCACGGCGCGCGCGAAGCTGGCAAATGAGTGCGGGAGGGCGAGAAAGTCGCGGCCCTCTCCGCGCCGTCCCGGAAGCCCCTCAACCTCCCCCTCCGCCAGGTCGAGGGCGGACGAACCGGTGCAGACGACCGTGTCGAGGCGGGTTGTCCCGTCATCCCATACGGCCTTGACGGCCCGAGCCCATTTAGGAACTGCCGTGACCTCGTCGAGCAGAACGAGTGCGCCTTCGCTTGCCCCGGCGAGCTGCCGCGCTCGGACGATCGTGCGAGCTACCTCTTCGAGAGGCTGATCCTCAAGAAGATCGAAGGCGATATAGATCAATTGCCGCGTTGGCACGCCCGACTCCCAGGCGCGCTTCGCCAGCAGTTTGAGACCGGTCGACTTGCCAACCTGACGAGGCCCGCGCACAACGTGTGTGCCCCGTTCACCGATGTCAATCGTCGAGACAAAGTCGGGAGCCGCGAGCTGAACACGATGAGAGCGCAACTCACGAAGGTGGGGGTCGGCGGCGACCCACTCGTCATGCGTCCACCAAGGGTTCAGGGAGAGGATTGTCGCATCCGAGAGTGCCATACTCAGGAATAATAGCATCTCTATGCTTATAAACAGGTGTTTATTAGCATATCAACGCTAATAGACGTAGGAACGCCCATGATGCTCCACCGTACGCGTCCGCTTTGCGCTGCGAGCCAACGATGCGGCGTGCGTCGCGTGTTTCGGGATCCACCATCTACCATTGACGCACGTGGCCGAGCGGGTGCTTGTGACAGGGGTTCTTGGCTGCCTCGGCGCGTGGGTTGCCAAGCGCGCGCTCGACCGTGGTGACGAGGTGGTGGGGTACGACCTCGGCGAGGATCGGAGCCGACTCAGGCTTGTGCTCGGTAACGACGAGCAGAGCGTCACGCTGCTGCAGGGCGACATCACCGACCTCGACCAGCTCGAGCGCGCATTCGATGAGTGCGAGATCACCCGTGTCGTGCACCTGGCTGCGTTACAGGTGCCGTTCGTCCGAGCGAACCCATCGCTCGGGATGCGCGTCAACGTGCAAGGGACGACCAATGTCTTCGAGGCAGTCGCGCGCAGGCTCGACCGGATCCCCGGGCTCGTCTACGCGAGCTCCGCCGCTGTTTACAACGCGGACGATCCGAGCCCCGCACCGGAGGCCGGCGGTACGGCGCCGGCGACGCTGTACGGCGTTTCCAAGCTCGCCGACGAGGGTCTGGCGCGGGTGTACCACGCCGAGCAGGGTGTCCCGTCGATCGGGCTGCGACCTCTCGTTGTGTACGGCGCTGGTCGCGACCAGGGTATGACGTCGGGTCCGACTACCGCGATCGCGGCCGCTCTGCGCGGTGAGCCGGCGACCATTGCATTCTCGGGCGCGACCCAGTTCGACTACGTCGAAGACATCGCCGAAGGAATCCTCCAAGCGGTCGCGACCTCCTACTCAGGCGCAGCGGTCTACAACGTCCCGGGCGTCGTCGCCACCGTCGACGAGCTAGCCGACGACATCCGGCGCCACTTCCCAGATGCCGTGATCACCATCACGGGGGAGCAACTCCCCTTCCCAACGTCGCTCGAAGCCGTCGGCTACGAGCGCGACATCGGCCTCTTTCCTCGCACTCCCCTCACCGACGGCATCGCCAAGACGATCGCGCTGCTCCGCGACATGACCTAACGCGGCCCGTGCTGCGTGGCCGCGCTCAATGCGGGTCCGCGGGAACGACACTCCAGAACGAATCCAGGATGGAACCGCCTCTGCGCATGGCGCCCCGATACCTCGGCTAGGTTGAGCGTCCTGTGAACGACGACAGACAGGTTGATATCCGTACCCTCCCGGGCTCCACGGAGGCCGACGAGCGCGCGACACGCCTGGCCTGGGGTCTTCCGGACGAGCTCGCCCCGCTTGCTCGGATCGCGTTTAACTACAGGTGGTCGTGGGAGCCGGGTGGCCCGGAGCTCTTCCGGTCGCTCGATCCGCACGCCTGGGATCTGAACGGGCGAAATCCTGTGCGGCAGCTTGAAGACCTCTCGCAGCAGGCGGCGATCGCGGTGTCGACAACCGCCACGTTCGAGGCCATTCACAGGCTCGCCGAGACCATCGATGCTGATCTTGAGCGCGCTGAGACCGCGATCCGTGACAGCGATGGCCCCGTCGCGTTCGTGTGCGCCGAGTTCGGCATTCATTCGTCGCTGCCGATCTACTCGGGCGGACTTGGCGCCCTAGCGGGCGATATTCTCAAGCAGGCGAGCGATCTTGCGCTCCCCGTCGTTGGCGTAGGCCTGCTGTATCGAAAGGGCTACTTCCAGCAGCGCGTCGACAGGTCGGGGTACCAGCACGAGTACTGGACGCAGACGGTCCCCGAGCACCTCCCCACCGTTCAAGTGCTTGATCACCGCGGTGATCCCATGCGCGGCGAGATCCCACTGAACGGTCGCAGCGTCGCGTTCCACGTCTGGCGGGCGGAGATCGGCCGGGTGCCGCTCTATTTGCTCGATG
>JANNQQ010000300.1:0-2511 GCA_031400835.1 Actinomycetes bacterium
AGTTCGAATCTCTCCGGGCGTACCAAGACCAGAGCCGTGCCGCGGTCCCGAGACGATGGCTCTGCGCGTAGACCCTGGGAGAGACCTGTGGTATGACTAGCCCTTCGTTTTCGGTCGGTTCGAACCGCCGGGAGCCGATCCGAACGCGAAGTCCGGGCCGCTAGCTCAATTGGCAGAGCAGCAGACTCTTAATCTGCGGGTTGCTGGTTCGATTCCAGCGCGGCTCACCACCTTGCCGAGATTGCCATATCCCGCGCCGTGCCGACGGCGCCGGGAGGAGTAAACTAATCTCGTGCGAAAGTGGCGGAACTGGTAGACGCGCCGGACTTAGGATCCGGTGGGCAACCGTGGGGGTTCGAATCCCCCCTTTCGCACCACGCACAGCGTCGAATCGCCCCGAGGAAGATTCATGAAAGTCGAAGTCAGCGATCTGAGTCCGGTCAAGAAGAGCATGGTCATCGAGGTCGAACCGGATGAGGTCGCCCGCGAGCGGTCGGCAGTGCTCCGTGGCTACCAACAGCGAGCCAAGATTCCTGGGTTCCGTCCGGGAAAAGCGCCGATCGACCTCGTGGCCAAACGCTTTGCGAAGGAGGTCGACGAAGATGTGCGCGAACGGGTGCTGACCCGGACGTACGCCAAGGCGGCGCGCGAGAACGGGCTGACTCCGATCGGGAACCCGATCCTCGACGAGGTCGAGCAGCCCGACGGACAGCCACTGCGATTCAAGACTACATTTGAGGTCTTGCCGGTCCTCGAGCCCCGCAACTACCGCGGCGCGGAGGTCCGTCGCCCCACGGTCAGCGTCGGCCCCGACGAGGTCGAGCGCGCGCTCGACGGCCTGCGGCGCTCGCGGGTCCGGCTGGTCGAGGCCCCCAGTCGTGAAGCCCAGAGAGACGACGTGGTGCTGGCCGACGTCCAGGGGACTCCGATCGGCGGGGGCGAGACGATGCGACGCGAGCGGACGATGATCCAACTCGGCGGCGAGGGGAACCTACCGGCGTTTGACGAGGCGCTGCTCGGGGTCACGGCCGGTGAGGAGCGGAAGTTCGAGGTCGCCTATCCGGACGATTATCCGGCGAACGACATCGCTGGAAAGCGCGTTGCCTGGGAGGTCCGGGTGCATGAGATCAAGCGCCAAGAGTTCCCGGACCTCGACGATGAGTTCGCGCGAGACCTGGGCGATTTCGAGAATCTCGACGCCTTGAGGGCACGAGCGCGGGCCGACCTCGAGGCGCGCCGAGCGCACGAGGCCGATCAGGCCGTGCGCCAGTCGGTCCTGGACAAGGTATTGCTCGAAAACCCGGTCGTGCTTCCCGACGGTCTCGTCGAGGACGAGACGCGGCGGGGTTTGGAGCGCATGGTTCGGGGGTTCATCGCTCAGGGGATCGACCCGGAGAAGCTCGAGTTGGACTGGGAAGACCTGCGCCGCCGCCAAGCGGAGTCGGCGCGGCGGATGGTCCACGCCCGGCTACTTCTCGATGCGATCGCCCGTGCGGAGTCCGTGTCCGCGAGCGATCAGGAGCTGACGCAGCGAATTCGCCACGAGGCGGCCCACGCCGGTCGAAAGTTCGAGGAAGTTATGCAGGACCTGAAGAAGCGTTCGGAAATTGAACTCGTGAGGGCTCAGATGGTTAGAGAGAAAACGCTTGACTATCTGACTTCGGTTGCTAATATTCACGACGAGGGCCGAGCCTGATGCCGCTGATACCAATGGTGGTCGAGCAGACCAGCCGGGGCGAGCGCGCCTACGACATCTACTCGCGCCTACTCAAAGACAACATTATTTTCATCGGTCAACCGATCGATGACGCGTTGGCCAACCTGGTGATCGCGCAGTTGCTGTTCCTTGAGGCCGAGGACCCGGACCGCGACATCTCGATCTACATCAACTCACCGGGCGGGGTCGTGACCGCGGGACTTGCGATTCTCGACACGATGCGCTTCGTCAAGCCCCACATCAGCACATTCTGCGTCGGGCAGGCGGCCAGCATGGCCGCGGTGTTGCTGTCGGCCGGGGAGCGGGGCAAACGATTCTGCCTGCCCAACTCGCGAATCATCATCCACCAGCCGCTCGGCGGGGTGCAGGGACAGGCCACCGACATCGACATTCAGGCCCGTGAAATTCTCCGCATGCGCGAGGCGTTGAACAAAATCCTGCAGGACAACACGGGCCAGACCTACGAGAAGCTTGCCCGAGATACCGACCGCGATTACATCATGGGTGCGGCACAAGCCAAGGAATACGGTATCATCGACGAGGTGATCACCAAGCGTTCCTGATGGGGTAGCGAGGCACCGAGGTGGGAGACATGTCGCGCAAGAAGACCGAAGGTGAGGGTCTCAAGTGCTCTTTTTGTAACAAGAGCCAGCGAGACGTCCGCAAGCTCATCGCGGGCCCGACGGTCTACATCTGCGACGAGTGCGTCGACATTTGCCTCGACATCATTGCCGAGGACCGCATGCTCGAGCAGCAGCAGGACACCTCGCTGCCCAAGCCGCGCGAGATCAAGG
>JANNQQ010000301.1:0-5185 GCA_031400835.1 Actinomycetes bacterium
CTTGCAACGATCTGTTGCAAAGTCACCCGGCATGGGCCGCCGATCGACGTAATTTCCGTGGCACCGCGGCGATTGCGCTGTGATCGCGCGTCGGGAAAGAGCGAGTTTGCAACGATCTGTTGCAAGCCTCGGCGTGCCAACGCGCGTTCTCACGCCTCGGAGCGGAGGGGTTCCTCCGTCCCCTGCTTCTCGCCGCCCTTTGGCCACATCAACACCACGAGCACCGCTACCAGCAATGCGTTCCGGACAAGGAGGAACGCGATCGACTCAGGAGCCAGGACGTTGACGTACTCGCGGTAGAGCCCTGGGAACCAGATGTTCGTCATCGCAGCCGCGGCCACGAGGAGCCCCGTCGCCCAGCGACCGCGCCGACCTGCTACCAGCGGGACGAGTGGAAGCAGCCAGAGAAGAAACTGTGCGGAGAGCACTTTGCCGACGACAACGAGCGCGGTGACCGAGGTAGCCGCGCCAAGTGCGATCGCAGGTCGGTTCTCGGATCCCGCCGCGGCGCGGCGTGCTGCGAGAACGACGATGAGCGCGACGCCGAGGGTCGCAAGCAGGCCGACCACTCCTGCGAGGGTGCCGGTCAGCTGAGCGGCGACAAGCCCGTCGCACCGTTGGCACGAGTCGACAGGCAGTGGCCCAAACGGGAACCCGTGAGCATCGAGCGAAAGCGAGAGCTTCCAGGCAGCGGCGAGGAGGGAACCGCCGAGGCTCTCCATCTGTAGGCCGCGCGAGAGTTGCAGACGAATCGCATCGACCGTCTCGTTCGGCGCGAGGAGGAGAAAGGGCGCGAGCACGAGGGTCGCCCCAAGTGCAGCCCAGCCGATGACCGACGCGCTAGCGCGCCTCCCTCCGTCACGCCAAGCGCGGGCCACGAGCACGGGGAGGAGGACGACGGAGTAGAGCTTGGCGGTGGCAGCCGCGCCGAGAACGGCGCCGGCGAGCGGGCCTCGTGCCGCGAGCGCTGCGAGCACACCGACGGACGTCAGGAGGACGGGCCAGGCGTCGAATCGCGTCAGCGGGAGGGCTCCGAGGAGAAGCGGCGACGCGGAGAGCACCCCGAGTGCGAGGGTCGCATGGCCGACTGTCGCCGAAAGCAGCCGCAGGCTCCCGGCCGTCACGGCGATCGTCGCCGCCAGCAGGAGCGCGAGGGTCACCGCAAGCGCCGACTCGTATCGCTCGGCCGCGGGGTTCACCGCCTCCGATTCCCATTGCGCCCCGGTCGTGTCACCAAGGAGCCGAGTAGGGAGGAGAAACACAGGCAATGCACCCGGCGGGTACTCGATTGTCACATCCCGGTAGGGCACCGCGCCTCGCACAATCTCGTCGGCGAAGGCGAAGTAGACGTTCGCCTCGGTCGTCGTCTCACGATCCCCGGGTCGGCCGTGCCACACGGCGAGAGCAAGCAGAGCGAGAATCCCAACCGCGACGGCTGCGATAGCGGCAAGCTGGCGCGTCGTCGCAACGCGGTTGTACATCTGGCGAAGCGGACGCATTCCCAGCGCCGATCCTACTTCCCTTGGGACTGAAGTAGCGCGGGACTGGTAGCGCTGCCGACGGGCGGGTCGCCGAGGCAATCAGGGCAGGTGAGCGATGGTTAGGATCATCCTGCTCGAGATTCTGGCCGGTGCGCGCGATGAGCTGCGGGCAGACGAGCTACGACGGCTCCTTGGTCGGTGTCGCCCGCTTCGGGCGCAGGAGCCGTTCGATTACGAGGCGGCCGCTGCCATCAACCGAACGTGCCGACAAACAGGTGCGACGGTGCGGCGGCTCCCTGACTGCCTCATCGCCGCCATCGCGATTCGCACGGGAGCGCGCCTGTTGCATCACGATGGGGATTTCGAGACGATCGCGCGAGTCACGCCGCCGATCACCGTCGCCCTCGACGGGTCATCGCGCTGTGCTGCGTTGTCCGCCGTGGGTCGGAAGCGTATTTGAGGGGTCCGTAAGGAACTACACCGACTTCCCGGGCCGTCGATAGCATTCCGGGATGCCAACCTCCGTTGTCACCGGTGGAGCCGGGTTCCTTGGATCGCACCTCTGCGAGGCGCTTCTCGCCAAGGGGCACCGCGTTATCTGTGTCGACAATCTCGAGACCGGTTCACTCGCGAACATCGAGCATCTGCGCGATGACGCATTCCACTTCCTCCCGCACGACGTCACGACGCACATCGACGTCGGCGAGCCGGTTGACTTCGTGTACCACCTCGCGAGCCCCGCCAGCCCGATCGACTACCTGAGGCTCCCGCTCCAAACGTTGAAGGTCGGTTCGGCGGGAACCCACAACGCGCTCGGGCTCGCAAAGTTCAAGCGGGCCCGGTTCCTGCTTGCCTCGACGAGCGAGGTGTACGGCGATCCGCAGGTGCACCCGCAGCCCGAGACGTACTGGGGCCACGTGAACCCGATCGGCCCGCGCGGGGTGTATGACGAGGCCAAGCGCTACGCCGAGGCGCTCACGATGGCGTATCACCGCCAGCAGGGCGTCGACACCGCCATCGTTCGCATCTTCAACTCGATCCTTGATGACGAGCAGGTGCTGGTCGATGATGGGCGCGAACTCCGGCGGTTGACCGTCGGCGAGTTCGCTTCGGAACTGATCCCGTACGCGGTAGCGGCCCAGCTCGTCCCATCCGCCGCGCCGCGAAGTCTTGCGCTCCTACCGACTGATCCCACTCCCGCAATGGAGTACCCGCTTCAGGACGTGACGGTTCCGGCCTTCGATTCCGATGGAACCATGGTCGCTGCGGAGGCCACCTCGCTGATAGCGCACCCCGCTACGGAAGCATGTTTCGAGATCTCCACGCGCTACGGGCGGTCGCTCCGCGTCACCGGTCATCATTCGGTCTTTGTAGAGGGTGTCGATGGATTCCCGGTAGCGCGCGAGGTCGTCGATCTTGAGCCGGGTGACCGCATCGCAGTCGCACGGCGCATCTCGGTACCGGAGCGCGACAGAACTACGGTCAGCATGTTCGATGTCTGGGCGCGGTTGGAGGGCGATCCCTGGAAGCTTTCCGTTGAGGCGCCTGACCTGGGTCAACTCGTTTGGGAAAATCGGTTCGATGTGTTCGGGCAGATCGTGTCGGAGCGGCGCAACGCAGGCCCGAACTGGAGAAACGGGGCCTGGACATCGATCATTCGGATGCGCGACAGCGATCGTGTTCCGGTGGCGGTGCTGCGCCGGCTCGGCGAGGAGACTCCGGCCGGTGCCAGCGTTCGAGTGCGCGCGCAGGGACGTTCTGTTGCTCTCCCGGCATCGGTACGGATCACCGACGACTTTCTGTGGCTTCTCGGCTTGTGGGTGGCCGAAGGCTCGTGGCACGAGCGCGGCGGTAACGCATTTATCACCGTCAGCTGCGACAACAACACGTTGAGTCGTGCCGCGGCGGTTATCGATGATGTGCTCGGGTTGCATGTAGTGCGGAGTCCCGCGAGCGCGGCCCGTAGCGCATCGCTGTTCGTTCACTCGAAGCTGTTGCTGCGTCTGCTCGAGCATCTTGGATTTGCCGGGAGGACGAAGCGCATCCCTGGCTGGATTCTCGGGCTGCCGCTTGAGCGGCTCAAGTGGTTCGTCGAGGGATATCGCGAGGGAGACGGCGTGCACTCCGGAAAGAAGCTGGAGGAGGGGATCCGTCATGAGTTCTCGACGACGAGCGACGAGCTCAAGAATGACCTGGTCGTTGCCTTCGCTCGTTTCGGGCTCTTGCCCTCAGTCGGTCAGTACATCTCGCGATTCCGCGCCAAGACGGGTGAGAGGGAGTACCCATTCTGGCGTCTCACACTTGCGCGAATTACGCCGTGGAGTCCCCTCGAGTGGGATCAAGGTGTCGAGCAGACTCTCAACTGCCGGACCAAGGGAGATATCGCGTGGGCAAGTATCACTGAGATCCGCGAAATCGACGCCACCCCGCTGGTCTACGACTTTTCCGTTCCAGGCTATGAGAACTTCTGGGCTGGCACCGGCGTGATGGCTCACAACACCTTCGGCCCTCGAATGCGACCCCACGATGGACGTGCGATCCCGACCTTCCTGCGCCAGGCGCTTGAGGAGAAGCAGATCACCGTGTTCGGTGACGGCTCGCAGACACGAAGCTTCTGTTTCGTCGACGACCTTGTCCGTGGTTTGATCTCGCTCGCCGAGTCGGGCGAGCATCTGCCGGTGAACATTGGCAACCCGGACGAGAAGACGCTGCTCGAGCTTGCCGAGACGATCGTCCGGATGACCGGCTCGTCGAGCCCGATCGTGTTCGAGGCGCTGCCCGTCGACGATCCACAGGTGCGCCAGCCAGACATCACACGCGCCAAGCAGCTCCTCTCCTGGGAACCTGAGGTCACGCTTGAGGACGGACTTCGCCGCACGATCTCGGCCCTTGGCCGGGAACCGGCGCGTGCGTAGGATCGCGGCGGCGCTCTTTGCCGTCGTCGGGATCGCAGTGAGCCTTGCTTCGACGGCAACTCCTTCTTCGAGCTCGTCGTACCTCCGCGTCGGGATCTTCGACGATGGGCAGGTGCTCTACGGCGTTCCGAGCCAGGTGTTTCCCCTTCTCCGTACGAGCCGCGCAAAGGTCGTCCGCGTCAACCTGTGGTGGTTCGGTCCCGGCCTCTACGTTGCCAAGCGCCGACCGCAGAACCCTTCCGATCCAGCCGACCCCGCATACGACTGGAGTGCCTACGACGCTGTTGTCAAGCAGATTGCGGCCAATGGGCAGCAGGTCGTCTTTTCGCTGCTCGGCACCCCACCGTGGGCAAACCAGGCGCGCGGCTGGAACGTCGCGCCCGCAAATGCAGGCAACCTCAAACAGTTCGCGATGGCGGCTGCGGAGCGCTACAGCGGGAAGTACACGGACGACGAAGGCGAGAAGCTCCCGCGCGTCGCAAGCTGGCTGGCGTGGAATGAGCCAAACAACCCCGTGTTTCTCAAGCCGCAGTTCGTCCGTGACACAGCCTCCACCACCGGGTGGACAATCCAGAGCGCTCGCGACTACGCGCGGATCTGCAACGCGATCGTCCAGGGGGTGAAGAGCGTACAGGCCACGGCGAAGCTCGCATGTGGTCTGACCAGCCCACGCGGCAATAACAACCCGAAGTCCGGCAGGCCGTCCGTCTCTCCCCTTGCTTTCGCTCGAGCCCTTCGCAAGGCCGGGGCTAACGGCTTCGATGCGTACGCCCATCACCCCTACTACGG
>JANNQQ010000302.1:0-1810 GCA_031400835.1 Actinomycetes bacterium
GTCGACGATCACCAGTTCCCAATCGGTGAATGTCTGAGCTACCACGCTCGCGACGGCTTCCGGTAGGTACTCCGCTTGTCCGAAGCAGGGGATGACCACCGAAACGGTCGGCACGTTCGATCGCCGTGTGAAGAAGAACTCAAGCTCCTGGTGGCAAGCGTTCGCGACGACCCCTTGATAGCGCCCGACGTCGAGGCGTTGGCCGTGGGCGTAGGCGTCCGCTAGGGCCTTGGCGGTCAGCGCGGGATTGCCGTCGATCCGGTTCGTCCATGTCCTCTGCACGAGATTAGCCGGCACGCTGAGGGCGACCGACCGTGCATAGCAGGCGAGTCGAGGACGCGTCTCGCGGAAGGAGTCGGCGTGCTGCGCGAGGGCGCTCTCCAGCGTGTTCGGGTTTTGGTAGTCGAGCGTTTGGAGCAGCGGCAGGACGTCCGCCGTTCGGTACAACGATGACGACACCTCGAGCGGGTAGCCGAAGTCGTGCTCCGCGTCCGTCCAGTCGAAGGCATGGACGCCCGCACCAAGCTGTTCAAACGGAGGTGGTCGCTGCGCTTTGTCGAGCGTGTAGCAGTACGTCGTGTTCCGGCCGAGGCGGAAGGAGAACCCCAGGCACTGCTCGTCCTCTTCAAGCGCGCGGATCGCCACGCCGGCGGACAGGGGACCGACGATCAGGGTGTCGTCGACGAGGAAGAGGACGTACGTCGACCCTTCGACGAGTCTGACCAGGTCGGTCTTGAAATCTGACTCCCGATGGAGCGTGACCCCGGGGTGTTCGTTGCCGAGTACGCGGTAGTACGCGGAGTAGGACGGCGTGGAGGCGATATACAGGACGCGAATGTCGGTCGTCCCGATGTCATCGCAGTTGACATCGAGGGACCTCAGGGTCGCGTCGAGCTGGAGTGGCCGGTCCTTGCTGAAAATGACGCAACGGACGCTGCCATCCGGGTCCGGACTGGAAACCGATTGGGGCGGCATCGCGTCCGGGATCAGGCTCTCGACTGGGGACCTGCCGTCGCGTCGTCCCATACCAGGATTCGATTGCCTTGGTGGGTGAGAGGCTCCTCCGGAACCCAGTGGGCTCCGGCATGCAGGCGCTCGAGTTCATCCTTCGTCCAGGAGTCGATTCCGTGCGGTTGGCCGATGAAGTTACACGTCAGATAACCCCGGCGCGATGTGCCAACCGCCAATCTTGCGTAACGATCCTGCGCGTCGCGAGTCAACTCAGAGAACGCATAGTTGCTGATACAAAGGTCGTAGTCACCTGCCCCTAGCGTGCTGGGCGGTATGAATTCGAGCCGTTCGACCACGCCGAGCGTCTTGAGGAAGTGGCGCGCGAGGGCGAGTGCGGGCTCCAGGTCAACGAGGGCGTAGCTGCGAACTGGCCTGCGAACTGGCCAGCGCCGGACAATGAGCGAGCATTGGCCGCCGTAGCCGACCCCGATCTCGATCACCCGCTTGTCCGTTAGATCACCAAAACGCCGCTCGAGGTCCGAGAGCACCTTCAAGTACCGCAGGGTCACTGGCGAGATCGCGCCGACGCCGGGGTAGTCGTAGGTGACCGGGTCTCCCAGCTGGTCGTTGGCACGCCCAGCCTCCAGGGACTCGGCGAGGAGGTGTGGACTGTCGCGTCGGATCGCTCGCAGGTACTCCCCCCCTTGCTGCTCGGAAACATGCTCCAGGGTCTGCACGTACACGGGTTCCCGGCGGAACGCCCGGAAGGCGTCCGGGTCCTGAGCAGCGCGAGCACAGAAGGCGAGATACGGCCCGTCATCTGTGATGCTCGTACGCTGGGTTCGACGTCTACCGCGCC